>JAMCWV010000061.1 GCA_023481025.1 Gammaproteobacteria bacterium | reverse complement strand
GCAACACGGCAAATGAAACCGCGGTCATCACCACCGCCGCGACGCCGGCCTTTACGAAACGTTCCTCAACATTACCGAGCTCTTGACCTACTCGGCGTAACGTCACCGGAAATTCAATTAAACGCCGTAACAAGCGCATTTTGTTCGACATCCGTGTACTGTCGGCATTGACGCGCTCGGAATTATATTCATGTTCAACCCGATACTTCGCCTCACGACGGGCCACACGCAACAAGACTTCTCGAATGTCTTGCTCGTCCGCAGCAAATTCGAGCTCTGCAGCCAGACGCAGGAATTGCTGCTCAGAAAACCACGACAAGTAGTTATCAATATTGGTGTAGTAACGACGCATGGCGTCATCTTTTGGCGAACCACGACGCAGACGACGAATAATGGTGGCACTCAAGTCAAGTAGCTCAGCGAGCGCTTCACGCAAGTTCTCTGGACGGTCGCGTAAAATACGGCCGACTTCCTGCTCCATCGCCGTCACATACTGAAACGCGTACAAGCTCAAGCTTAAGCGATACTCCGAAGTGGGGCGGTCTTGGTGTTTTGCAATCCGCTGCACCAAGCGACTGCGCACTAAAGGCTCCAGCTGCACTTGGCTATGGTAAGTCCGATTAACATGAAATGCTTGATGGTAAAACGCGCGCTCGGAAATAAGCTCCGGGGTCAAACTCAGTTCACCGGGAACAAACAAACACATATCCAACTCGTGCTCGGGGTAGTCACCTAGATCCCGAACAATCCGCAGGCTAAACGCTTCATTACTATCGACAGTTACCAATTGAGCGAAAACTCCTTACTTATTTTGATCATTGAGGAAGGCTTCAACCGAATCCCCCGTTAATGCACCTATTCTAGCGAATAAATAGAAAATCGCACCGAACAGCACCAACAGGGTCGGCAACACGATGACCGGAAAGCTTAACGCCGTCATTTGCGCGATTTCACTGTTAAACGCTTCACTTCCTGCCGGACTGACGACAATTTTGCGGGCGAGGACGAAATTCAACACGGCGGAAAGAAAAAATGCGCCGGCAACACCATTGCCAGCATTATTTACCACACGCCGAAACGCAGCCACATTATTGCGCGCTTGTAATGCGGCATTGAGCTTAGCTGCATCAATCATCTTCGGGTTCAGCAGCATTTTCTCGACAATCGGAAAGCGCGTGTAGCGGCTAAACCAAACGGCTAGGCCAATAATGCCAGGCACAGCCGCTTCTTTAATAGCGATGTACTTCGGATCCAACTCAAGCAAACCAATGCCACCGGTGAGTAACACACTGATCAAGCCGAGAATCGAAAAACCGTTGATTTTGCGACGCTTCCATAACTCCCATGTACCAAAACCAAGCGGAAAAGCGAGCGCAACCACCAGTGCAGTGGCGGGACCAAGTCGCTCCGGGCTACTAAGCTGCATGAGAATGATCACTGGCAGCAAAATATTAAATAGAATATTCACCATCAAGCTTGGTTCTTTATCATTCTGCTCTGCGGGTGACGGAGTGATTGGCTTTTGCGGTTGATTCATAATGACCTATTCATCGAGAGTATGGAGACGCACTTATAGTATGTGAAAATCCGTCATTTTGCAGCTGCAATTGGCGGCGTCAGCAACGCTGCTCGGCGGAAACTCGACAGAACAAGAAAGATTCCGCTAGAATGCGGAAGCAAAAATTTTAATCGCCTGCAGCGACCTTACTTTAATGGAGCCATCATGGGCCTGATGACAAAACAGCAAGTAAAACGATTTTGGCCGCTTGGCCTGCTCATTCTTATACTGATTCTTGCATGGTGGCCCGGCAAACCGATTTACCTCCATATTGCAACGCAAATGGAAGCTGAGCGGATTGCGTCCATTACGCCCGCCCAGGGTGCCGAACAAACGCCTGAGCGCTTGAGCATTGACCGCATGATGACCGACCTGCATTGGTTAGCCCATGCCGATCGTGCCGGCCGCTTTCCCGGCACTGAAGGTGGCTTAGCCGCGCGCCAATACATTGTTGGTCGCTATACTGAGCTGGGACTAATCCCAGCCGGCAGCGACGGTTACCTGCACGCTTTTGACCACCCCGGTGTGGAAGATGCTGCCAACGTGCTTGGCACGCTTATTGGTAGTAATCCAGAGTTGCCGAAGATTGTTATTACCGCCCACTACGACCACCTCGGTGTGCGTGGTGACCGGATTTTCTACGGCTCTGATGACAACGCTTCTGGCACTGCCGCGTTACTCGAAATCGCACGCTATTTTAGCGAGAACCAACCGACGCATACATTATTGTTTGCCGCGGTCGACAGTGAAGAACATGGCTTACTTGGTGCCCGCGCCCTCTTCCGTACCGGTCATCTAAACCCAGACGACATCGCCTTTAACGTCAACATGGACATGCTCAGCCGCGACACCGATGGTTTGTTATTTGCGGTCGGCACCTATCATCACCCTTGGTTACGCGGACTTGTGCAACGAGTGCAGCGCGAAAGTGGCGCACGCATTGTGATGGCCCACGACCGTCCTTGGTGGCGCGCAGGTCGCACTGACGACTGGACATTAAGCTCAGACCACGGTGCGTTCCATGAAGTTGGCATTCCGTTTATCTATTTCGGTGTGGCGGACCATCCTGATTATCATTCACCACGCGATACGTCAGACCGTGCCGACGTTGATTTTTTCCGGATTACCGCGGAAACATCACTAAGCTTTATTAAGTTGATTGACCAGGTTCTGGCGGAAAAATAACCTGTCATGTTACAGTAAAGAAAGCGACAAATTGATTCTTAGCAGGCTATACTGCGCGGATAACAATAAACAAAGACACGATTCATGAGCAAAATGACGTTAAACCAAATTCTGATGAGCGCAACAGCTGCCTTATGCAGCTTTGCGATTGCTGCGTCAGCGCAAGCCGCGAGCGCCACGCAAAAATCAGACACTCATACCGTCATCCGCTCCTTGCTCGAACGTCAGCAGCAAGACGTGGCGTTATTCCCGCAGTTTCAAGAACGCTTTCAACACCTATTAGCCGCCGATAATGTCCCCGGTGGAATATACGCAATCGTGCATCGTGACCGGATTGTCGAAGTACAACCCTTTGGCGTTCGTGCCGCGGGCAGCTCTGAACCTGTTGACGGCAATACGGTGTTCCGTATCGCTTCAGTTTCAAAAACCTTCGCCGGCACATTAACCTCGTTGCTCGCGCAGCAAGGCGTCGTTGATTTACAGGCCCCCGTACTCAACTATGTGCCGGACTTAAGTTTCAAAAACCCAGAGTTCAACCACTCACTGCGTGTTGAACACCTAGTCGCGCAGAGCACCGGCGTTATCCCGAATGCCTACGACAACCTCATTGAAGCGAACATGGAGCGGCAGCAAATTCTGCCTCACTTCAAGCGCATTAATCCGATGTGTACGCCAGGTGCGTGTTATGGCTATCAAAATGTTTTATTTAGTCTCATCGAAGACGTGGTTGAAGAGCGCACCGGCAAAACATACACCCAGCTTGTAGAAGAAAACTTATTTGCACCGCTCAACATGCAACACGCCTCGTTTGGACTCGACGCTTATCTCGCCAGCACCAACAAAGCCGCCCCGCACATTCGCGGCCGTAACGGCTGGTTCTCGCGCGAAGTAGGTCCTCACTATTATCGATACGCTGCAGCTGCCGGCGTCAATGCCAGTGCGACCGATTTAGCCCAGTGGCTAATCGCGCAAATGGGTTATGCCCCTGACGTGTTGCCAACAGAAGCAATTTTAGCCTCACGAGAAAAACGTATTCGCACCACCCGCGACCTGCGTCGACGCAGCTGGCGACCGTTCCTGAATGACGCTCACTATGGTTTAGGTTGGCGTGTCTATGAATTCCTCGAACACGAGCTGGTCTATCACGGTGGTTGGGTGCAAGGCTTCCGCGCTGAAATCGCCTATTCTCCCGACTATGAAATCGGCCTCGTCGTACTCATGAACGCAGAGTCATCGGTGATGAATGAGATTGCCCCGATGTTCTGGAGCCACGTCATCCCGCTGATGCAAGAAGAACAGTGGGTGCCCTACCGTTATGCAAATAACATCCGCCTGAGTGAACCCAAGTACTTCGACGCACTTGATCGCGCCACGGCCGAGACCCCGCAACGAAAACCACTACCATTTGGTGAGCCACAGTTGATTCCGAGTGGTGTGCTGACGCCTTAGTTCGCGCGGAAAAGTTTCTGATTAGGGCAACTGCAATGAAGTTGTTCAATAATGCGTTTTTCTGCCTAAAAGTATCGATTGATTTAAGACTTTAATAGTCCAGCCTCGACCGCTCCATCAAGCTTCTCCCGAATAACCGACCACAAATCTTTGCTGCCGGCCTCGATTCGTTGATTTACCGAAAACACTTGTTCTTTGGTTACGCCATGAGCTTTCCAGCTATGGCCTTCGCCATGAAGGTTATGTAGCAACGGTGGCACTCTATCGATGGCTTTAGCAAAACGCGCATCCGCAGTTTCGCCAGACTCAAATTCTTGCCAGAGGTCTAAAAACTCATCTGCTATACCGTCGGGTAATAGATTAAACAAGCGACTTATGCCCGCTTTTTCTGTCGCTTGATACTCGCTTGTGTGCGCGGCATACACGATGGTATCACCTGCATCAATTTCACCGAGATCATGAATCAGCAGCATTTTTATTACGCGATTTATATCGATTTCCTCATTCGCTT
>JAMCWV010000223.1 GCA_023481025.1 Gammaproteobacteria bacterium | reverse complement strand
AGCCTATCTCGTTAGAAGAGATGTTCAAAAAATACGAAAGTGGCGAGCGAGTGCCGAAGTGGGTGTGTTAATTCGGTCGGGAAACACTGACTCGCGTTCTTGGAAAGGTAAGCTCGATCTAGAACGGGACACTTTAAACTGGCGTCAACGGGCCGTGATGGATTACTACCGACAAGAGCGAAAAACCTACGAAGGAACGTCGGTCGTTGATGCGGATCGCTTATTTTTATCTGGGCAAGGTAACCGCAAGTTCGCCAACTCAGCACACTCGTCACTTTTCCTTTACGGGTCTTATGAAGACGACGCATTGAACAGTTTCGAATATCAGTCAACAATAGCTGCTGGTTATGGTACGCGCTGGTTGATCAATGACGCAATGTTTACCGACTTCGAAATTGGTCCGGGTTATTCCTTCGACAAAATTCGTGGTACGGGCGAGACGGATGGCGACTTCATTGTCCGGATGGCAGCTAACTATGAATGGCAAATTAGTGAAACTGCCCGCTTTACCCAGCTAGTTTCCACCGAAATCGGTGATGATAACACCCGTTCCCGTGCAGTTGGCGCGCTGACAGCGAATATTAACTCGCGCTTGGCGATGCGTTTCTCATTGACGTTGACCCATAACTCGACGGTGTTTGAGCAAGCGAATGGTCGTATTCCTGAGAAACTCGACACGGAAACGGCAGTCACTTTGGTTTATACCTTCTAGAAAGGACGGCGTATGCCTGCGAACTCGATTCTTGGGGTGTTTGCGAAGTCACCGATTAAGCCGGTTATTGAGCATATCAACAAGATTGTCGAATGCACCGTGGAACTCGATGCATTCTTCAATGCTGTTTATCAAGAAAAGTGGGAGCAGGCAGGCGCGATTCAACGCCACATCTCGCAACTAGAGAAAGAAGCCGATCAGATTAAACGAGATATCCGCGGTAACTTACCTAGTGGCCTGTTTATGCCAGTGGAGCGCACGGATTTACTCGAACTGGTCTCGCAACAAGACCGAATTGCCAATAAAGCAAAAGACGTTGCAGGGCTTGTAACCGGACGCCAATTGGTGATTCCAAGTCCACTGATTGATGGTTTTCAGACCTATTTAAGTCGATGCCTTGACGCGGTTCGCAAAGCAGCAGAAACCATTAATGAATTTGATGAGCTGCTGGAAGCGGGCTTTCGCGGACGCGAACGCGAATTAGTCGTCAGCATGATCAATGAGCTAGATTGCATCGAAGATGACACGGATAAGATGCAAATACAGCTTCGCCGTTCGCTGCGCAGCATTGAAACCGCAATGAACCCCATTGATGCCATGTTTTTATACCAAATCCTTGACTGGGTGGGTGACTTAGCAGATTTGTCGGAACGCGTCGGCAGCCGCTTTGAAGTCATGCTCGCCCGCGATTAACCCGACCAAGGATTAGCATATGGACATCATTACCTCCTACGGCCTACTCCTAATACTACTGGCTGCGGTATTTGGTTTCTTAATGGCCTGGGGTATTGGTGCCAACGATGTCGCCAACGCGATGGGCACGTCGGTCGGTTCAAAAGCACTGACGATTAAACAAGCCATTTTGGTTGCCATGGTCTTTGAGTTTGCTGGCGCCTACTTGGCGGGCGGCGAGGTCACCGCCACCATTCGCAGCGGCATCATTGATCAAAGCTATGTCGTCGATCGCCCGGACTTATTTGTGCTTGGTATGATTTCCGCGCTGTTGGCCGCTGGCATTTGGTTGGTGATCGCCTCGTACCTGGGCTGGCCGGTGTCGACCACGCACTCGATTATTGGTGCAATTGTCGGTTTCGCCGCTGTCGGCATCGCGGTGGAGTCTGTGTATTGGAGTAAGGTGGGCAGTATTGTCGGTAGTTGGGTGATTACGCCCCTGATTGCCGGAGTGATTGCTTACTTTATCTTTATGAGCGCCCAGCGGTTGATTTTTGACGATCCAGACCCGCTGAAAGCGGCGAAAAAATATGTGCCGTTTTACATGGGACTTGGCGGCTTTATTATGTCGCTGATGACAATTAAGAAAGGTTTAACCCATGTCGGCCTTGATTTGGGTGAGCTCGAAGGCTATTTGTGGGCGGTTGGTATTGCGGTACTGCTGGTTTTCATCGGTTTTTGGGTGATTAATCGGATTAAGTTTGACGCCGGGGCCGACCGCCGCATGCAGTTCAATAATGTTGAGCGCGTCTTTGCTGTACTGATGGTCGTCACGGCGTGCTGTATGGCATTCGCTCATGGCTCCAATGATGTTGCCAATGCAATTGGCCCGGTGGCCGCGGTGGTTTCAACCGTCACCAGTGGCGGTAATTTTCAATCACAAGCGCAACTCGCGTGGTGGGTCTTACCACTGGGTGCGTTCGGTATCGTCATGGGCTTGGCCTTGTTTGGCCATCGGGTGATCAAAACCATCGGTGAAGGGATTACCCATTTAACCCCGAGTCGAGGCTTTGCCGCCGAGCTGGCAGCAGCCGGAACCGTCGTCATGGCCTCTGCCACGGGATTACCGGTGTCGACCACGCAGACGCTGGTTGGCGCTGTTTTAGGTGTCGGTATGGCACGTGGCATCGCCGCATTGAATTTAAACGTTGTGCGCAACATTGTGGTCAGTTGGGTCGTGACCTTACCGGCCGGTGCACTGATGTCGATTATTTTCTTTTTTACGCTGAAAGCGATGTTTGGAGTTTGATGAACAAGTCTGATTTTCATTTTGATTTGCCGGAAAAGTTAATTGCCCACTATCCGCAGCCGGATCGCAGCGCGAGTCGCTTGTTAACACTCGATGGTGCTACCGGCACGCTCGGCCATCGACAATTTCGTGACCTCGTCGAACTGGTCGATGCGGGTGATCTCTTGGTGTTCAATGACACCCGCGTGATTCCGGCTCGCTTGTTGGGGCAGAAAGTTTCCGGTGGTAAAATTGAAGTACTGGTTGAACGTGTGCTTGATGATCATCGTGTACTGGCGCATGTTCGTGCCAATCGAGCGCCCAAGGCCGGTACTGAACTCTTGTTAGAAGGTGCCGTTCCAGCGGTCATCGGCGAGCGCGACGATGCCTTGTTTGAAGTCCATTTTGACCCAGCGAAGACCGTATTGCAGTGGCTCGATGAATTCGGTCATATGCCACTTCCGCCTTACATTGAACGGTCAGACGAAGCGAGTGACCGCGAGCGTTATCAGACTGTCTATGGCAAAAAGCCGGGCGCTGTTGCAGCACCCACCGCAGGCTTGCATTTTGACGATGCAATCATGCAGCAGCTCGCAGCAAAGGGTGTCAATACGGCCTATGTGACGCTGCATGTTGGTGCCGGAACCTTTCAGCCTGTGCGGACCGATGATATTCGGGAGCACAAGATGCACAGTGAATATGCCGAAGTACCTGCTGAAGTCGTTGAAGCGATCCGCACCACCAAAGCAAAAGGTAAACGCGTCATTGCTGTCGGCACGACATCGGTGCGTTCGTTAGAGTCGGCCGCGCGCGCCAACGGTGGCGAGATCGGCGTATTTGCCGCTGAAACCGATATATTTATCTTTCCAGGATACGAGTTTAAGGTAATCGACGCCATGGTGACCAATTTTCACCTACCCGAGTCGACCCTAATTATGTTAATTTCCGCGTTCGCGGGTAAAACCGAAGTCATGAACGCGTATCAAGCGGCCATCGAACACGAGTATCGCTTTTTTAGCTACGGCGATGCCATGTTAATTACCCGCAATGACCAAGCGCCGCTGCAGGCGTCGTCGTAACTAGCAAAACAGGTTAATCATGAAGTTTGAGTTATTGAAGAAAGCTGGCAAGGCACGTCGTGGTCAATTGCAATTCGCCCGCGGTATCGTTGACACGCCAGCATTTATGCCGGTTGGTACACTTGGCACGGTCAAAGGTATGAGCCCAGAAGAGTTGGCCGATACCGGCGCGCAGATCTGCTTAGGGAACACCTTCCACCTGATGTTACGGCCGGGCACATCAATTATTCGTCAGCATGGCGATCTGCATGACTTTATGAATTGGGACAAACCGATCCTGACCGATTCAGGCGGGTTTCAGGTATTTAGCCTAGGCGACTTGCGCAAAATTTCTGAAGAAGGGGTGACCTTCCGCTCGCCGATTAACGGTGAAAAGATTCTCCTGACACCGGAGAAGTCGATGGAAGTGCAGCGCGAGTTGGGCTCAGACATCGTGATGATCTTTGACGAATGTACGCCTTATCCAGCAACGGTGAAGCAAGCCGAAGACTCGATGCAGTTGTCGTTGCGTTGGGCCGAGCGTTCGAAAGCAGCCCACGGTGACAACGAATCAGCCTTGTTTGGGATTATTCAAGGCGGCATGTACGAAGATCTACGTGACGTGTCGCTTAACGGTTTGACCGCGATCGGCTTTGACGGCTATGCCATCGGTGGCTTGTCGGTGGGTGAGCCGAAAGACGACATGATGCGGATTCTCGAACATACTGCGCCACAAATGCCGGAAGACAAACCGCGTTATTTAATGGGTGTGGGTAAACCAGAAGATCTCGTTGAAGCCGTTCGTCGCGGGATCGATATGTTTGATTGCGTGATGCCAACCCGGAATGCCCGCAACGGCCATTTGTTTACCAGTGAAGGCGTGGTCAAGATTCGCAATGCGCGTCATCGCACTGATACGTCGCCACTGGACGCAGAGTGCGATTGTTACACCTGTAAAAACTATTCACGCGCGTATTTGCACCACCTTGATCGTTGTAATGAGATCTTGGGTGCGCGTTTGAACACCATTCACAACCTGCACTTTTA
>JAMCWV010000067.1 GCA_023481025.1 Gammaproteobacteria bacterium | reverse complement strand
TTCGCAGCCGTCACACCAGCGCCGCAAGCCCACCCCGCTCTAGCCAGCTGCCAAGTTTCGCCCCAGTGGCTACAGCAAATTCCAACAGCGGATGAGTTGCTCCAAGGCCGCACCCTGAGCCTTGAAGATTTATTGGTGCGTGCTGACCATACCCAGCTTGATGCCGATCGCTTCGCTCAATTTCGTGGCAATGTCGTGTTACTCCAAGGTCGCCAGCGTCTACTCACCGGCAATGCCGTTTTTGACAATGTGACCGGCGAGCTCAAAGCCGACGGTGGCCTGCTCTACAGCGACGATTACATCGCCGTCCGTGCTGCGGACATTCAAGCTGACAGCTTTACCCAAAGCGCATCCATCATTGATAGTGAATACTTACTACTTGAGCGCTCCGCGCACGGTATCGCGGGACAAATCGACATCAAAACCGCCGAGGGTGAGCGCCAAGTACTTCTGCACGATGGCACGTTTACTACTTGCCCGGGGGATCGCCCCGCTTGGCAAATCGCTGCGCGCAATATTGAAATCAACGAAAATGACAGCTGGGGCACGGCCCATCATGCTCAGTTTCGTTTGTTTAACGTGCCGGTGCTGTACATTCCGCGGTTTAGTTTTCCGCTGACCGACGAGCGTAAATCCGGTTTGCTGTACCCGACTATTCGAAGCTCGGCACGCAATGGCGTTGAACTAGAAACACCTTACTATTTCAATTTAGCTGAAAACTACGACCTGACTTTAACACCACGACTGATGACAGACCGCGGTGTCATGGGAATGGCTGAGTTTCGTTATTTGACTGAAGCCCATGAAGGTAGCGTTGAAGCCAACTATTTGCACAACGATAGGCGCAGCAATAACGACAACAGCCGTTCGCTGTGGCGGGTCGAACAACAGTCGCGAATCAATGAGCGCTGGAGTGGCTATGTCGACTATGCGCAAGTGAGCGACAACGCCTATATCAATGACTTTGGCAGTACATTTATTAATCGCGCTGACCCGCATTTATATCGTCGCGGTCAACTCGACTATCAAGCTGGCCAAACCCGCATGCAGATTCAGCTTGAAGACTTTCAGATGCTTGGTCCCTATCGAGCACCGTATCGCACCATGCCGCGGTTTTCCACCTGGCATGAGCAACCGCTCGACTTCGGTTTTGAGTTGAAGTGGTTTTCTGAATTGACGCATTTTCGCAACCCTCTCAACGGCAGCGACACGGCAACACGGTTACATGCTGAACCAACGCTGCGTTATGAGGTTATTCGACCTGCTTGGGATTGGCAAGCTGACCTCAGTTATTTGTTAACGCACTATGATCAGTTCGCCGACGAGCAGCGTGATTCCACTGTCACTCGATCGCTGCCGCAAGTTCGCTGGCATGGTCGTGTGCATCTTGAGCGTCCATTTAATCATAGCCTTGGCTACCAAACACTCACGCCACAGCTGCAATATTTATATGTTCCGTATCGCGACCAAACCAATATTGGCATTTACGACACGATTTTAATGCAAGACGACTACTATAGTCTGTTCCGACCACGCCGATTTACCGGGCTTGACCGTATCGCTGATGCGCACCAAGTCACAATTGGCGCAACCACTAGCTTTTTTAACAGTCAGGCTGACGAGTTACTACGTTTGAGTCTTGGCCAAATTATTTATTTAGATGAGAGCCAAACCCAGCTGTTCGATGAAACAAGTCGCATTACTGCCAGCAACTCTGAATTAGCGGCGGAATTAGATTTTCGGATTTCGCAGCGTTGGTTTGCCAGTTCCGCCGTGCAATACGACACTGACTTGAGCATTGTCCGCAAAAGTCGAGCAGCACTTGAGTATCGTAAAGACGAAGGGAACTTGATACAGTTGAACCATCGGCGCGTGCAAGGTCTAGTCGGAACCACCGAGGAAGTGGAACAGATTGGGATGGTGGCCTCATGGCGGGTCAGCCGCGATTGGGCATTTGCGAGCCATTGGTATCAAGATTTACGAACAAATCGAACTATGGACGCATTATTTGGTCTGCAATATGACAGTTGCTGTTGGTCGATTCAAATTAGCGCCTATCGCCGAGTGAATCGTAACTATGATCTGAATTTTAGTGACGAGCCATTGCCACCTGCAGAGTTTGATAATGGCGTCAGCGTTCAGTTCAGCTTAACTGGGCTCAGCAATGCTGCAAGTTCGGGCATCATGAATTTATTACAACAAGGTATCTTTGGATATCGTCGACCATTTTATTTAAGTAATTAACGGAAGTTCTATGAGAAAAATAACAGCCTTAGTTTTTGGTGTCGTTGCTATTTGGGCGAGTGCCGTCGCAACCGCAGAAACCTTGCTGGATCGGGTCGCCATCATTGTCGATGAGCGCGTCATTTTAGAGAGTGAACTGGAAAACTTAATTGCAACAGTTCGCCGTGAAATCCAACAAAACAGTAACTCGACTCCCTCCGATGCTGTCTTGCGTACGCAAGCCGCAGAACGCTTAATTTTGCAGAAACTGCAAATGCAATTAGCCGACCGCATGGGGATTCGGGTGAATGACGCTTATCTTGATCAAGCGATTGCCCAAATTGCTGCCGACAATAATCTGCCAGTAGAAGCATTACGTCAGCAAATCGAATTAACTGGCGCAACTTGGGCAGAGTATCGCGAAGAGATTCGTAACCAAATCATCATGAGCGAAGTGCAAGGTGCATCAATTCAGCGCCGTATTTACATCAGCCCGCAAGAGGTGGAATTAGTCACGAACCTCATTAAAGAACAAGGTACGCAAAGCAGTGAGTATCGCGTTTCGCACATTCTCATTAGCATGCAAAACGAGCAAGGCAATGACGACGAAGCTGCTGCTCGTTCACGAGCCCAGAAAGTCCTTGAACTTGCCGAACAAGGTGATGACTTTGCCGAGCTCGCCATTACGAGTTCTAGTGCCGCCAACGCACTGGAAGGTGGTGACATGGGTTGGAGCCCGCTGAACGCGATGCCAACTTTGTTCGCCAATGCCTTACAAGGGAAAGGCACCGGTGATGTTGTTGGCCCATTACGCAGCGGTATCGGCTTCCATATTTTAAAAGTCACTGACATCCGCGGCGTTGAACAGGCAACACTTGAAGAAGTGCGCGCACGGCACATTTTAATTCGTCCGTCAGTGATTTTATCCGACAACCGTGCTCAGCAAATGTTACGTGAATTCCGTGAGCAAGTGATTGCTGGTGACAAGAGCTTCGGCGAACTGGCGCAAGAGCATTCCGCTGACACAGGTTCTGCCTCACGCAACGGTGATTTGGGATGGGCAGTACCTAGTGTCTATGTGCCTGAGTTCCGCGACCGTGTGGCGAGTTTGCCATTGAACCAAATTTCCGAGCCATTCCGCACCACGCATGGCTGGCACATTGTCGAAGTTCTTGAGCGTCGTCAGCAAGACGTCACTGAACAACGCTTTGTTGAACAAGCCCAACAGCTTCTTTATCGCCGTAAGTTCGCCGAGGAACTCGACGTGTGGTTGCAAGAAATTCGTGCCAATGCATTTGTTGAGTTTCGCGACTAAATACAAATGACATTACGAATTGCAGTAACCCCAGGCGAGCCGGCTGGCATTGGCCCTGATCTCCTCATTCAATTAGCTCAGCAGCCTTGGCCTGCTGAGCTTGTTGTTTGCGCAAGCAAAACATTACTGCAAGAGCGTGCTCACACATTAGGGCTGCCGCTGACATTACAGGACTATGATGAACACCAAGCACCGCAAGCACATCGTGCTGGGCATTTAGTCGTCTGCGATATTCCTTTGGCTGCACCGGTTCATGCAGGCGAACTCAATGAACTCAATGGCCCCTATGTGGTGGAAACATTGCGCCGGGCCAGCGCAGGTAATTTGTCCGGAGAATTTGCCGCGATTGTCACAGGTCCGGTTCACAAGGGCATCATTAATCAGTCGGGTATCGCATTTAGCGGCCACACTGAGTATTTTGCTCTGCAAGCTAATCGCAAAGACGTCGTGATGATGTTAGCAACGCAAGGTTTGCGGGTCGCGCTTGTCACGACTCACATCCCGCTCGCCTATGTGTCGAAAGCGATTACCGCTGAACGTTTGCAACAAGTGATTCATATTCTCCATCGGGACTTGGTGGAAAAGTTTGCGATTTCGCAGCCTCGCATCTTAGTGTGTGGACTTAACCCACATGCCGGCGAAGGCGGTCATCTGGGGTATGAAGAAATCGATGTCATTTCCCCAACTCTTGCCCAACTGCGGCAAGAGTACGGTTACCAATTGTCTGAACCGTTGCCGGCCGACACCATTTTCCAACCGAAATACTTAGAAAATGCCGACGTGGTGCTCGCTATGTATCACGACCAAGGCTTACCCGTGCTAAAATATAAAGGCTTTGGCGCTGCGGTGAATATTACCCTCGGCTTGCCTTTCGTTCGCACCTCGGTTGATCACGGCACGGCACTTGACCTTGCCGGCACTGGTCAAGGCGACTGCGGCAGTTTTAGAATTGCCCTTGAACAAGCCATTCACATGGCCGCAAAACACCAGCAACAAAAAACAGGACATCCCCAAATTCATGAGTAAAGCTCTCGACGGTCACCGCGCCCGTAAACGTTTTGGCCAAAACTTTCTGCAAGATGAAATGGTTATTGACGCCATTGTCGACGCTATTGCGCCAGAACCAGGCCAGCCATTGTTAGAAATCGGTCCAGGACTGGCGGCACTGACTCGCCCTGTCGTTCAGCGTAGCGGCCACTTGCATGTGGTTGAACTTGACCGAGACCTAGCCAATCGCTTGGAGAATTCTGCTGAATTTGCTGGGAAGTTAACCGTTCACCGTGCCGACGCCCTCAAGTTCAACTTTGCCGACTTGGCAACCAGCTTGGGCACTCCGTTAAGGGTATTTGGTAACTTGCCCTATAACATTTCTACACCGCTGATCTTCCACTTACTGAGTCACGTTAACACCATTAGCGACATGCATTTCATGCTGCAAAAGGAAGTGATTGAGCGTATGGCTGCCGCGCCAGGAAGCAAGGCCTTTGGTCGCTTAACCGTCATGATTCAACAGGCTTGTGAGGTTGTGCCGGTGCTAGAAGTACCACCCGAGGCATTCGACCCTGCCCCCAAAGTTGATTCGGCCGTGGTGCGTTTAATACCTTATGCCGAATCACCTTGGCCCGTACGAGACCGCGCAACCTTGAATCATGTTTGCCACATGGCGTTTCACCAACGTCGCAAAACTTTGCGCAATAACATGAAAAAGCTGATGAGCGCCGAGGAGTTAGAGTCGATTGGGATCGACCCAGCGGCGCGCCCTGAAACGCTCAGCGTGGCTGATTTTGTCAATATGGCAAACTGGATTACAGAGAACGATCGTACCTTATGAAGTCGGATCTTATGAAGTTATACCCTGTTGATGTGACCGTGGCGACCGAGTATTTATCCAATCAATCGGAGCCTGGCCAAAAGCAATTTGTATTTTCTTACACCATTACGATAAAGAATAATGGTGAAGAACCTGTGCAACTGTTAAGTCGTAAATGGGAAATTACCGATGCCGATGGCAAAACCACAGAGGTAATTGGGGAAGGCGTGGTTGGCAAACAGCCGACGATTCAGCCGGGGAAAGCGTTTACCTACACCAGTGGCACTGTGTTACGCACCCCCATAGGCCATATGCAGGGTAGCTACGGGATGGTGAACCCTAACGGCGAACATTGGGAGCTCGATATCCCGGTGTTTACGCTCGCAAAGCCAAATGTTTTGCACTAACGCCAAGCTTAATTCGACTCAATTCACCTGAACAGATAAGCAAAAACTATGGCTCGCTATATTGTTGGTGACATTCATGGCTGTTTACAGCCACTGCAGAATTTACTCAAACAAGTTGATTTTAGTCCGCGTGTCGACGAGCTTTGGGCCGTTGGCGACCTCATTGGACGTGGACCAGACGCGCAAGCCACCCTCGAGTTTTTGGCTGAATTAGGTCCGTCTTTTCGGTGTGTGCTCGGTAATCATGACCTACACGCCTTGGCCGTTTTTACTGAAGTAAAAGCGGTTAACCCTAAAGATAACACCCACGACATTGCCCGCTCTGCCGATCGCGACTATTGGATTAACTGGTTACGTCAGCAGCCTTTATTTGTTGCCGACGCGACAAATTGTATCGCGATGGTTCATGCCGGCATTCATCCGCAATGGTCTATCGACCAAGCGGCCGAATACGCGCATGAGGTAGAACTCTATTTGCAAAGCCGCCAATACGTGCAGTTGCTGGAACAAATGTATGGCAATTCCCCTGAATCTTGGTCGAACGATTTGGCTGGTTTTGAGCGTTTGCGGGGGATTATTAATATTTGTACGCGGATGCGGTATTTAACCGCTGACGGCCATATTGACCTCGCCCATAAAGAGCCACTGGCTGCAGCACGCGAACTTGGCCTGAAGCCTTGGTACCAAGACATAGCCATTCACCCGTGGCAACTCGCATTTGGCCATTGGGCAAGTTTGCAAGGTGAAGCGGATCATCCGCAGGTATTAGCCCTCGACACTGGGTGTGTTTGGGGCGAGCAATTAACGCTGTGGGACTGTGAACAGCAAAAAAAAATCAGCGTACCGGGTTGGCAACGCTGATGTTTCTGAGTGATTGACGCCAGCACCTGACGCCACTCACTTAGGCAAGTGTAATACGCGCAAATTTGCGTTTACCGACCTGATACACTGCAGTGCCTAAATCACACACCACACGGGCATCATCAACGCGCTCTCCGTCAATCCGCACCGCATTTTGCTTGACCATCCGCATCGCCTCCGACGTTGATGCCACCAAGCCCGCTTCTTTTAACACATTGGCTAAGCCACGCTGATCTTCCGGCAACGTGAGAGTCACTTCCGGCATATCATCAGGAATCGCATTTTTTTGAAAGCGTTGGATGAAGTCTTGTTCCGCAGCGTCCGCATCGGCGGCACTGTGGAAACGCGCAATCAGTTCTTTAGCTAACTGAACTTTCGCATCGCGCGGGTTCGCGCCAGCTGCAACCTCAGCTTTTAATGTATTTAATTCTTCAGTCGGGCGGAAGCTCAGTAAGTCGAAGTATTTCCACATCAAATCATCCGACACCGACATGATTTTTCCAAACATATCATTCGGTGCATCGGTAATGCCGACATAGTTACCGAGTGACTTGGACATTTTTTGTACACCATCAAGACCTTCCAACAGAGGTACCGTGATGACGGTTTGCGGGCGCTGGCCTTCTTCCTTTTGCAACTCACGGCCCATGAGCAGGTTAAAGCGTTGGTCGGTGCCACCCATCTCAATGTCAGCACGCAATTCTACCGAGTCCCACCCCTGAACGAGCGGATAGATAAATTCGTGAATCGCAATGGGCTGACCGCCCTGGTAACGCTTTTTAAAGTCATCGCGTTCTAACATACGAGCGACCGTCTGCCGTGAAGCCAGTTTGATCATGCCGGCTGCACCAAGCTGCTCCATCCACTCGCTGTTAAAACGGACCTCGGTGCGCTCTGGGTCGAGAATTTTAAATACTTGCTCTTTATACGTTTCAGCGTTAGCAAGGACATCTTCGCGGCTTAATGGTTTACGCGTGACATTTTTTCCGGTTGGGTCGCCGATCATGCCGGTGAAGTCGCCAATTAAGAACACCACTTTGTGACCAAGCTCTTGGAATATCCGCAACTTATTAATTAAGACCGTGTGACCTAAGTGTAAATCAGGCGCGGTTGGGTCGAAACCAGCCTTTACGGTCAGCTGCTTACCTTCCGTAAGCTTGTCCTTAAGTTCTTGTTCAACAAGAACTTCATCAACGCCACGCGTAATTAACTCGAAGGCTTCTTGCACTGATT
Organism: Gammaproteobacteria bacterium; assembly: GCA_023481025.1. The sequence continues at coordinate 14,457 of JAMCWV010000067.1, read as the reverse complement.
TACTCATCTTTACTCCAAACGCTGAAACTTTTTTGCGATTTTGCATTCTACTTGATTCGTACAAGGCTTTTAAGCGTTGAGTAAAGGTTTGCGCGTAAAAATGTGCATCGGCGCAAAAAATGCTAAGATAGCGATGTTCAATAAGTAGTGCAGAGGTTCAAACACATGGTTAAGCCGGTTCAACAATTATTAGAAAAACTACCTAGGCGTCACCAAGTGATCATTCTATGCGTCGGTATCCTGTTGTTGGTACTGATGGTGTGGCCGTCGGAAAAAGCCAGCGCATCACGCGATATGGCCGTCGCCGAACCCCTCGAGCCCGGCGTGCGTTACAGCCTTGACCTCCACTTAGAAGCCGCAGAAGCCATTGAAAGTGACGAACCTGATTTCACTTGGGTCGAATATGAAGTTCGATCGGGTGACAGCATGGCTATTATCTTCCAACGTCTTGGTTTTTCTGCACGTCAACTTCACGATCTCACACAAGCCCCCGATGCCAATGTCCTCCGCCGAATTCATCCGGGCGTTGTTTTACGTTTTGCACGCAACGACGACAACGAGCTTGTCGCCCTGCATTACCGCTTGAGCCAGACTGAAACCCTAGTTTTTGAGCGCAACGAGGATGGTGGCTATGACAGCAGCCGCGAAGCCAAAGCCACTGACATTCGCTTAGCCTTTGCCCATGCTGAAATTACCAGTAATTTCTGGAATGCCGGCGTGCAAGCAGGGTTAACTCAAGGCCAAATTATGAGCTTGGCGGAGTTGTTTGGTTGGGACGTCGACTTTGCTCTCGATATCCGTCGTGGTGACCAGTTTAGTGTGTTGTTCGAGCAACGTTTTATTGACGGTCATTATGTCGGTACCGGCCAAATCGTCGCTGCTGAATTTATTAACCAAGGCGAACGCTTTACTGCGGTATTGCATGAAAATGGCAGTTACTACACCGAGAAAGGTCGCAGTTTACGTAAGTCGTTTTTGCGCGCGCCAGTTGCTTTTAACCGTGTCTCATCCGAATTCAACCCTCGTCGCCTGCACCCTGTAACGGGACGCGTAGCGCCGCACCGTGGTATCGATTACGCCGCCCCTGTTGGCACACCAGTCATGGCGTCTGGCGACGGCCGTGTTGTTGAAAGTGGCTACAATAACCTCAATGGCCACTACATTTTCATTCAACATGGCGAGCGTTACATGACCAAGTACTTGCACTTGCATCGCCGCTCAGTGCGTCAAGGTGATCGCGTCCGCCAAGGCCAAGTCATCGGCCAAGTCGGTGCAACCGGTCGTGTAACTGGTCCGCATCTCCACTATGAATTCCTCGTGGATGGCGTGCATCGCAACCCACGGACTGTGAATTTGCCCGAAGCGCCATCACTGCCAAAAGAGGAAATGCCAGTATTCAACCTCATTGTTGAGGAACGCATGGCCATGATCGACGGCCGCAAACGCTTTTACCTCGCGTACGCAGAGTAATCTTGTGGCGACGGCAAGGCATGAGCTGTATATCGGTATCCTCTCAGGTACCAGTCTTGACGGCCTCGACCTTGTCCTGACTGAAATTGATGCTGCCGGTGGCCTCGCCCACCGTGGCGCGCTCAGTTGGCCATTACCGGACGATCTTCGGCAGAAATGCCAAGCCCTATGTACCCCTGGCCATGACGAATTAGTCCGTTATGGCACCGCCGACCGCTTATTCGCCATCACCGCAGCAGCTGGCGTTGCAGCCCTACTTGAACAAGAGCAGTTACATCCCGAGCAAATCAAGGCAATCGGCAGTCATGGCCAAACAGTGCGCCACCATCCGGATAAGGCACCGGGTTTTTCATTGCAATTGGGCTGCCCGCACACTCTCGCTGCATTGACTGGCATCGATGTCGTGGCTCAGTTTCGCCAAAAAGACATTGCCTTTGGTGGAGAAGGCGCGCCACTTGCCCCAGCCTTTCATCAACAAGTCTTTACTAGCCCCGATCACGACCGCGTGGTGGTTAATATCGGTGGCATTGCGAACGTGACGTATCTACCCGCTGCTGCCCGCTCAGCGCCACTTGGGTTCGATACCGGACCGGGCAATACCCTTCTCGACTACTGGATTTTCCGCCACCATCAGCAACATTATGACTTACATGGTCACTGGGCAGCGTCGGGAGAGGTGAATACGGACTTACTCGACTTGTTATTGAACGACTCCTACTTTCGCCGACCGGCTCCAAAAAGCACCGGCCGCGAGTATTTCACGCCACAATGGTTACATCGTTCGCTCGAGCGCTTCGAGCCACTCGCGCCTGCGGATGTGCAAGCAACCTTGGTTGAGTTAACGGTTCGCACCATGATCCAAGGCATTCAGCAAACAATTCCAGCCGACTCTGCAGGCTGCGAAGCCATTTATGTGTGTGGCGGCGGTGCCCATAATCGTTATTTGCTCGAGCGTTGCGCTGTTGAACTGCCAAGTTGTAAATGGCAATCGACTGCTGCTTTAGGAATTCACCCTGATTGGGTTGAAGGCGCGTTGTTCGCTTGGCTAGCTTGGCGTCACGTGCATAGAAAAGCCCCCGACCTGCGAGCGGTCACGGGGGCTTCAAGAGCGTCTATTTTGGGTGCTTACTATCCGCACAACTAGCTGGCCGCACAACTAGCTGGCCACACAACTAGCTGGCCGACGAACGAATTAGCCTGTTATTTTAAGCTAGCAAATGCATCACGGGTGATATTCTCATAGCCGTCGGCCGTCACCACCACGCTGTCTTCAATCCGCACACCACCATACGGGCGCAGCTCCGCAATGCGTTGCCAGTTAAAGTCTTCATTACCGTCAAACTCTTCAAGCAATTGGTCAATCACATAAATGCCTGGCTCAATGGTAAAGACTTGCCCTGCTTCTAACTCACGGCGTAAGCGCAAGAATGGGTGCGTGGCATCGCGCTCATAGCTCGCACCATCGTCTGACTTCAAGTAACCACCAACATCGTGTACTTGTAAACCAATGTAATGGCCTAAGCCGTGCGGGAAGAATGGTCGGGTGTAACCTCGTTCGTAAATGGTTTCTGCATCCACTTTGAAGAAACCAAACTCGGCAAGAATTTGGGCAATCATGTGGTGCATATCAACGTGCAGGTCGTAATACGATACACCCGGTTTGATTTTTTCGATAATTGCTAGCTCAGCCGCGTCCACCGCTGCAACGAGCTCTGCATAAAAACCGCTCTTTGCTGCATAGCTGCGAGTGATATCGGCACAATAACCATTGTAGTACGCGCCAGCGTCAATCAAAAACGAACGATGTTCTGAAGGTGCATCGGCGTCATAAACGTCATAATGCAAAATGGCGCCATTCTGATTCAAGGCAATAATACTGTTGTAAGGTGTTTCGGTTTCCCGACATTTCATAGCAGCTAAATAGGCAGCATGAATTTCGAGCTCAGATTTGCCCGCAAAGAAGGCGTCTTTCGCTGCATTGTGGCCACGGGCAGCAAGCACGTTCGCTTTGCGCATGTTCTGCAATTCCCACTCGGTTTTAATGGCGCGGTGGAAATGAATCGAATGAATAATCGCGTCTGGGTTAAGTGCGGCTAAACCCCAGCTCCCAATCGGCGCATGTACTTCACCGAGAAACGCCGTGTTAGAAACCTTGCTTCCCAGCGCTTGTACCACGGTTTCAACATTATCAATCAGGGTCACATCGAAACTATCTTGCCATTCGCCTGGCGGTAGTTTTGGCGTTGAATGCCAAAAGTCCCGTGCTTGATACAAGAACAAGTGAGGTTTTTCGCCCGCTTGATAATAAATGAAGCTTTTCGGGCTGGCGGTAATTGGAAGCCAGTATTTAAACAGTGGGTTAACCCGATACGGGTACGCATTGTCATCAAGAAACGCAACAGCTGGTTGACCCGCAGCAATCAGCACACCGTCAAACTCAGTGTTTGCTAATGCCTGATCGAATCGACCCTTAACGTATTCTAAATGTTGCAAATAGTGGCTCATACATCCCCTCATCACGACCCCATGGGTGAATCATTCGATCAACCCAAGTGCGGCATAGCTAGAAAGACTTTGTGTCAAATTCCACAAAGAACAAGGCAGACAGTGTAACAAAGCTGAGCGGAAGGTTAAATGCTCGGAACGCGCTGACGCAGTGCTTGAATGACCGACGACGTGTCGTAGCCTGTGGTTTCGGCCCATTCGAATATGGTGCGGCCGTTATGGTCTCGCTCGAGAATCATGCGCGACGGTAAGCTACGTGCAAGCAACGAACCGACTTCTGTGGCTTCGGCTGTTACTGCAAATTGGAGCAGGTTATAGCCATTACAACGGACTGACGAATACAAATTGTTGAGGCGAAGGTTATAGCGAGAAAGGACGGCTTGAAATTCACGGCGATCATCAGCACTGACCAAGAAGCAAATCTCACGCGCAAGATCTTCGCCTTGGGCATAGCTTTGTTTACTCACAACTGCAGACGTTCCACCCGTGAGCAACAATACTGCGCTACTTAATGCTAACCAACGGTTCATATAAAGCCTTTGCTAAAGATTATTCGTTGTCGAGCAGATGTCTATTTGTCCGACAGCGAACATTTTTTATCGTCAAGGACCGAATGGCAAGTACTTTTATGTACTAATATTGTTAAAATTCAAGGGTTTTGCTATACGCTTTTATATCAAAACAAATAAAAAAGACTCTCATTTTGCATGAGAGCCTCAATTTTAGCGAGCTTGCCGCTGTACGAATTTACAACAAACCTATACAAGCCCGCCGTTAAAAATCTCTTCGTTACACCGAGAAAGACGAGCCACAACCACAGGTGGTCGTTGCATTCGGATTGTTGACGAAGAAGCGAGCACCTTGCAAGCCTTCTTCATAATCAACAACGCCACCTACTAGGTACTGCAGGCTCATTGGGTCGACCACGAGGGTCACCCCTTCTTTTAAAATTTCCATGTCACCCGGGTTCACCTTCTCGTCAAAGGTAAAACCGTACTGAAAGCCGGAGCATCCACCACCCGTGACAAACACCCGCAGTTTTAACGCAGGGTTTTCTTCTTCGGCGATTAGGGTCCGCACACGGATAGCAGCTGCTTCAGAAAACTCAATTGGCATTGCCTGTTCAACAGCACTCATTGCGGTCGCTCCACTTCAAATAACTTACTACAACAATTAGGGCGCATATTGTCGCTGATGCGCACCATTTGATCAACTCTCGTCGCTGATTTCTTCACCCAAGCTGAGTAGCTCAGACCAAGTATAAATCCGCTCAGTTTGTTGCCCGGAGTTTGCCGTCACTCTCACTCGCAGTGACTCTGGCGCAAATTCAACAGGGAATGTCCATGTGCCTTCTTGCAGCGAGAAGTAGTTCATGGCAAAACTCAAATGGTCACGTTCCTCACCCGCTTCCGCGGCAGCTAGCTGCGCTAAGTTTAACTCGCGTCGTTCACCGTCAACATGGCCTCGTACAAACACCTCTAAGCGCCCACGGACTAGTTCTTGAGTTCGAACGGTATGCAGCAGAATAACCCGAAAATAAAAACTGTCAGTTCCCGGAAGTTGTCGCACGAGAACGGAATCAATGGTCATGCCTTCGGCGTCGAGTTCTGGCGACACCACGCGCTGATAAAATGCGAGCTCACGTCTCGTTTGTACCATGCTGTCTTGGGCAAGTCGTAATTCTTGCTGCAACGACCGATTCGCAGCGCGCTCAACATCGAGTTCGACCGCTAAAATATTGTTACGGTACTCGAGTTGATAAAGTTGACGCTGAAAGTCAGTCTTTTGCTGCGACAATAGTCGATAGTTCTGTTCTAAATAAATGCCTCGTCCGGTGCCAACCCCATAGCCGATTAACAGCAATATTAGGATAACAACGAGCGTGGTGAGTGTGCTCTTCTTGGAGCGAAACAATAACTTTAAAGTCTGCACAAAACACCTCGAGTTTGCAGCTGTTGAGCACTGGCAACTTGTGCTACATTCGGCATGTTAATTTCCTATTTGGCTGAGGGCACGATGAACGAGTTTCTTTGGGTACAATGGTTTAAGGCATTACACCTAATTTTTATGGTGGCATGGTTCGCTGGTATTTTCTATTTACCGCGTCTCTTTGTGTACCATGCCGAATCAGTTGAACCAAAAGTTCATGCGCAACTAAAAATCATGGAACGAAGATTACTTTATTTTGTAACGCCGTTCATGTTTTTAACCATTTTTTTCGGAGTTGGCCTGATTTACCTGTACGGTGCCGATTGGTTTAAATTTAGTACCTGGATGCATTGGAAGCTAATTCTGGTTGCAGTCTTGGTGATTTACCATGGTTATTGCTTTCAGCTACTCAAGCAGTTTAAGGAAGATCGTGTTACCCGTTCCGGCCGTTGGTTCCGTTGGTTTAACGAAATGCCGGTGATCTTATTGTTCGCGATCATTATTTTGGCCGTTTTAAAGCCGTAAACGCGTTCACAGGCTGTGCCTAGCAGTCCTTTCTGGTATGCTAGGCGGCCAACAGCCACCCACGTTGGAAGCCTTATTCATGATGAAATTTACTGGTGCCAATATCCTCTCTGTTGATCAGTTCGACCGCGATGCAATTGAGCATGTGTTTCGGATTGCCGACCAAATGGAACCTTATGCGCACCGCCGCAAGCGCACTCGCGTTTTAGACGGCGCTATATTAGGAAACCTATTTTTTGAACCTTCGACACGCACGCGCGTGAGCTTTGGTACCGCTTTTAATTTGCTCGGTGGTGAAGTACGTGAAACCACTGGCATGGAAAGCTCAGCACTCGCGAAAGGCGAGTCTTTATTCGACACCGCGCGGGTGCTTTCCAGCTACAGCGACATCATTGCCATGCGTCACCCGAAGGCAGGCTCGGTTGCTGAGTTCGCTGAAGGCAGTCGGGTTCCTGTGATTAACGGCGGTGACGGCGCCAACGAGCACCCAACCCAAGCCTTGCTCGACTTATACACCATCGAAAAAGAATTATCCCATCATGGTCGCGAAATCGACGGCATGCATATTTGCATGCTCGGTGATCTCAAATACGGTCGTACCGTACATTCATTGTCGAAGCTGCTGTGTATGTATAAGAATATTCGTTTGACCTTTATTTCACCGCCTGAGCTAGCCATGCCGCAATACATCTGCGACGCCTTAACCAATGCAGGCCATCAGGTAACGGTCAGCGCGGAGTTAAGCGGCTCACTGGATGCCGACATCGTCTATCAAACGCGGATTCAGCAAGAGCGTTTTAATAGCTTGGAAGAAGCCGAGCAGTATCGCGGCCGCTTTCGCTTAAACAGTGAAATTTATACCCGGCATTACAAGCCAAACACCGTCATTATGCATCCGCTACCACGCGACTCCCGCGCGGAAGCGAATGAGCTCGACAATGATTTGAACCAAAACCCCAACTTGGCAATTTTTCGCCAAGCGGATAATGGCGTGCTGATTCGCATGGCCTTATTCGCTGCCACACTTGGGGTTGAACATCTCGTTAGCCGCTATGACACCGATGTCATTTGGTATAGCGACAAAGCCAGTAGTTAAAGGGGTTATGACGTATGTCTCGGTCTGAAGATTTATTTAAAAAAGCACAAGAATTCATTCCTGGTGGAGTCAACTCACCAGTGCGCGCCTTTAAAGGCGTTGGCGGCACACCACTGTTTATCGAACGGGCACAGGGCGCCTATCTGTTCGATGTCGATGGCCATCGTTATATCGATTACATCGGCTCATGGGGCCCGATGATCTTAGGCCATAATCATCCGGAAATTCGTGACGCGGCGATTGAAGCTGCTGAGCGCGGATTGAGCTTCGGCACGCCCACGGCGATTGAAATCACTATGGCCGAAAAAGTGATTTCGATGGTGCCGTCGATGCAGAAGGTACGCATGGTCAATTCGGGCACTGAAGCCACCATGAGCGCCATTCGTTTGGCCCGTGGCTACACTGGCCGCGACAAAATCCTAAAATTCGAAGGCTGCTATCATGGCCACGCTGACTCTTTATTAGTGAAAGCCGGTTCCGGCGCGCTCACTTTAGGTGTGCCAAATTCACCGGGAATTCCAGAAGACTTCGCTAAGCACACCTTGACCGTGAGCTACAACAACCTTGACGAAGTGCGCCAAGTGTTTGCCGATGTCGGCGACCAAATCGCCTGTATCATCGTCGAGCCAGTTGCGGGCAACATGAACTGCATTCTCCCCGAGCCAGGCTTCTTAGAAGGTTTGCGCGCGGTTTGTGACGAGTACAACAGCGTCTTGATTTTTGACGAAGTCATGACTGGATTCCGGGTTAGCCGCGGTGGTGCCCAAGAGTTCTTCAACGTCACCCCAGATTTAACCTGTTTAGGTAAAGTGATCGGTGGCGGTATGCCGGTCGGTGCCTTCGGTGGTAAACGCGAGATCATGGATTACATTGCGCCAGTCGGCCCGGTGTATCAAGCCGGCACCTTGTCGGGTAACCCAGTTGCGATGGCGGCAGGTTTAGCTGCGTTGAACCTTCTCCATGACCAAAGTATTTACACTCAACTTGAATCGTTAGTCACCGAATTAACCACGGGTCTGCAAGAAATCGCGGACGCTAAAGGCATTCCGTTTACCACGAGCCAAGCGGGTGGCATGTTCGGCTTCTTCTTTACCGACGAGAAGAAAGTAAGCACTTACGAGCAAGCGACACACTGTAATATGGAGCATTTCCGCACTTTCTATCACGAAATGCTGCGCCGCGGTGTATATCTTGCGCCAAGCGCCTACGAGGCTGGCTTTATGTCACTCGCCCACACAGTAACGGATATCGAAGAGACCTTACAAGTGGCCGAACACGCCTTTGCGATGCTTAAACGTTAAAATTATTGCGGTCTAATCTCTGCCAGCCTAGGAAAGTGCTACACTATCCGGCTGGCAGTTTTTTTATCGTGAATGTATTTTATTGAGTGGTTGGAGTACGCATGAGTCACAACGAAGAGAAAGGTCCTTTATATATTCCCCACGCGGGCCCGTCGTTATTAGAGACCCCCTTGTTAAATAAAGGAAGTGCTTTTACTCGTGAGGAACGGATTGCCTTCAATTTAACCGGGTTATTACCACCGCGTTATGAAACCATCGAAGAACAGGTCAGTCGTGCTTACATGCAATATCAAAGCTTCGACACGCCGCTAAACAAGCACATTTACCTACGTGCGATTCAAGACAACAACGAAACCATGTTTCACCGTTTGGTTGCATCACACTTAGAAGAGATGATGCCGATCATCTATACCCCGACTGTGGGAGATGCCTGTGAAAAGTTTTCGGATATCTACCGCAGTTCGCGTGGCCTTTTCATCTCCTATGCCGAACGCGAGCAAATAGACGATATCTTACGCAATGCGACTAAACGCAACGTTAAAGTCATTGTCGTGACGGACGGTGAACGCATTCTCGGCTTAGGCGACCAAGGCATTGGCGGTATGGGTATTCCTATCGGCAAACTGTCTTTGTATACCGCGTGTGGTGGTATTAGCCCGGCCTACACCTTGCCGGTGATGCTCGATGTTGGCACCAACAACGAGAAACTATTGAACGACCCAATGTACATGGGCGCGCGCCATAAGCGAATTACCGGCGACGAGTACGACGCCTTTATCGACAAGTTTATTAAAGCGGTTAAGCGACGTTGGCCGAACGTCATGATTCAGTTCGAAGACTTTGCCCAGCAAACCGCAATGCCAATTCTGCGTCGCTATCAAAATGAAGTGTGCTGTTTTAACGACGATATTCAGGGCACTGCCGCGGTCACTGCAGGCTCGTTATTGGCCGCCTGTAAAGCCAAAGGTCAAGCCTTGTCGGAGCAAAAGATAGTCTTCGTCGGTTCTGGCTCTGCCGGCTGCGGTATCGCCGAGCACATCATTTCGCACATGTGCGCAGAAGGCTTAAACCGCGCCGAAGCCAAAGCGCGTATTTTTATGGTCGACCGCTTCGGTCTGTTGAGTGAAGGCATGGATGGCTTACGCGACTTCCAAGAAGAGCTCGTACAGCCCAAGTCCGTCATTGATACTTGGCAATTCAGTGGCGATTATCCGTCGTTACTGGATGTCATGCATTGCGCACAACCGACCGTGCTAATTGGCGTGTCGGGGCAGCCTGGATTGTTCACTGAGCAGGTGGTGCATGCCATGCAACAGTACACGCCCGAGCCGATTATCTTTCCGTTATCAAATCCGTCACGCCGTGTCGAAGCCGCGCCAGCAGACGTCATTCGTTGGACCCACGGTAAAGCGATTATTGCGACAGGCAGTCCGTTTGCGCCGGTGCACTTTGAAGGGAAAACCTTCCCCATTGCCCAGTGCAACAACAGTTACATTTTCCCGGGCATCGGGCTGGGCGTACTCGCGGTGAAAGCGAATCGTATTACCGAAGAAATGCTCATGGCTGCAAGCCGCACGTTGGCTGAACATTCACCGCAAGTACGTGGTGAGTCAAACCACCTATTGCCTGCGATCACCGAAATTGCAGCATTAAGTAAAGAGATTGCCTTTGCGGTTGGTAAAGTCGCACAGCAACAAGGCCATGCCCTAGAGCTCGATGATGACACCTTCCGACAAAAGATTAACGCCAACTTTTGGCGCGCTGAGTACCGCCAATATAAGCGTGTCAGTATTTAAGTAACGTTAGTTACCGCGATTGAAGATGCGGCGCCAGAAGCCGCGTTCTTTCTGCTCTTCGTCGCGTTCAGCGTCTAGCTCGTTGCCGTCACCACAGCCGGTAACAGGCTGGTCGCTGACTACGCCAGGCAATGCGCGCGCATTTGGGCAACCGGGGGCAACCGCTAAACCGGTTTGCGCATCCCAGCTACGCATGGCAACACCGGGTGGCGGTGCTAAATTCAAAGGGAAAATATCCTGCTTGCGCCAAAAATTCTGGGCGACCGGCAAAGCCCCACGGCTGCCGGTCAAGCCTGTGGGTTGATTATCGTCGCGGCCTAACCACACGGTTAATAAATAGCGGTTATCGAAGGACACAAACCAACTATCACGCAACTCGTTAGTCGAGCCGGTTTTGCCGCCCAGCGGTCGATTCGTCTGCTGACCAAGCGCTCGCCCGGTACCAAACTCGACAACCCCATGCGATGTATACCGCGCTAAATAAGCGGCCTCGGGCTGAAAGCCCTGATTCACGCGCCGTTCCTGTAAATACAAAATATCGCCGCGATGGGTGGTGACACCGTGAATCGACGTCACTCGGTAGCCTTCACCATAGTTCGCAAGATAACCATACAGCTCATTGACCGCCAGCGGGCTCACCTCAAGCGTCCCTAGAGCGAGCGCAGGATAAGGTCGAATATCGGCTTTCACGCCAAGCTCAAGCAAACGTTGCCGCAACCGTGCCGGAGTCACTTGCTGGCCAACTTCCACCGCCGGTATATTGCGTGAATCTAACCAACTTTGGTAAAGCGATACTGGCCCTTTAAATTCGCCATCAAAGTTCCGCGGTTCCCACACGACGCCGCGTTCATTGGTCACACTCATGGGCTCGTCATAAAGCATCGTCGCAAGGGTATATTGGTTTGGATCTTCGAGCGCCAGCGTATACAGCAATGGTTTCATGAGTGAGCCGATTTGGCGACGGGCTTGAAACGCCCGGTTAAATCCAGCGAAAACTGGCGTTCGGCCGCCAACCAGAGCGCGCACGGTACCACTATGATAATCGGTCAGTACCGCCGCAGCTTGCAGCTCATGATCCGGCAACTGCTCCATACGCTGGTAAACTGACTCTTCGAGGTCCGCCTGCAACCACGGGTCAAAATAGGTAAAGACTTTCAGGCCGGTTTGTTGCCATTGCCGGCCCGGTACCAATTGGCGTAACTCGGCTTGCACCAAGTCAATGTAATCGGCCCGTTGGCGCGCAATCAAACGCGCACTCGCACGCGTGACCACAGGCGCTTCCAGCCCTGCGAGCAGCTGTGGCTGGTTAATCAGGTCATGCTCAAACATCAGGTGCAGTACTAAATCACGCCGAGCTTCAGCTCGCTCAGTATGCCGGTAGGGATTATAGAGACCTGGACCACGAATCATGCCAACTAACATTGCAATCTCCGCCGGAGAGAGCTGTTCCGGTTGCTTACCAAAATAGAATTGGCTTGCCAGCCCAATACCGTGAATAGCATGGCCCCGGTCTTGGCCAAAATAGACTTCGTTAAAATAGGCCTCGAGGATTTCGTCTTTGCCGAAGCGAAAATCTAAAATCAATGCCATCAGCGCTTCATTCACTTTGCGAATCATACGTTTTTCATGACTCAAAAACATATTCTTCACGAGCTGCTGGGTAATTGTGCTGCCGCCCTGCACTGTCCGCCCTGCCGCTAGGTTGGCCAGCGCCGCTCGAATGATTGAAGTTGGCTTCACCCCCCAGTGGTGATAAAAATCGCGATCTTCCACCAATAACAAGGTTTGTTGCAGTAATTGTGGGACTTGTTCAAGGCCTACCAGCAGGCGTTCTTCCTGATTATCTGAGGCAAAGCGGCCAATAAGTTGTGGCTCGAGGCGTAAGCCATTGATGAAGTTTTGTTCCGGCCAAGTTTCTATCTCAACTAAATAGTTTTCGTCATCGAAACGCAGGCGCACGCGTAGATCCGGCTCATAGCCATCAGGAAAGTCAAAGCCACGCCGATACAACAGCATCTCTTGGCCTTGTATTCGGTACTCACCCACATTGCGGGCATAACGGGTGGGCCGATAATCTAAAGCTTTGAGTTCGCGCTCGAGTAAGGTTTTCGTTACCCCTAATCCCGGAGACAGCTCAAATGCACGGCTGTACAACAAGGCGGGTGCTTGAAAACGCGCGTCGGTGAAACGTTTGGTTACGACCGAATCAAGATAAATCATGTAGAAACTAAGGCAAACGAGCGCAATTAAGGCTAATTTCCATAACAGGCCGCTGAACTTCTTGATCATGAATGTTTACCTTGTGAATTTTGTTCTTCGGACCGATTCAATGCCCGCTTGGTTAAATGGGTTGCCGTTGCTGCCCATGGCTCTTCGGGCCACGGATGTTTCGGATAGCGACCGCGCATTTCTTTGCGCACATGTACATAGGCATCTTGCCAAAATGACGCCAGATCATTGGTGCGGTGCAGCGGCCGACCGGCTGGCGACAACAATTCAAACGTTGGTCGCACGCGACCTTGCGCGAACTCAGGTGACTGCGGAGTGCCAAATACTTCCTGCAACTTGAGGGCAATGACCGCCTGCCCTTGGTGATCGTATGACACCGCATGGGAGCGACCACTCGGCGCCTGCCAACGCACCGGCAACAAAGTGTCGAGTTGCTGCTGCTGGGTATAAGTTAACTGTGCTTGTAACGCCGGTAATGGGTCCCATGCGAGCGCCTGCGCGCGCGAGTCCAATAGTGTGACATAGGGTTTTGCCCAACGCTCAAGATCCAAGAGTAAATTTTCCGTAAGCCATGGTTGTGCGCTACTTTCAGTACTCGCTTCGCTTGCGGAACAACCAAGCAAATCGGCAACCACTCGAACTCGGGCCAACCACTGCTGGGTCGCCGGACTATTGAATAATTCCGTGTCGCGTTCGCGAATCACTTCCAGTAATGCGCGTGTTCGCAACCCCGCATCAGGTGCCCGCCCTGTTTCTCGTGAGCTGATCAGTAACTGCCCCACATAGCGCTCTTCAACTTCTAGTAATTTGCCTTGCTTGCCTTGCCATTGCCAACCGAGACGTTGCTTGGCGTGTCGCTGCAACCAGTCACCCATAAAGTCGTCATCGAGCGCAAGCGCTTGCCAAATCGTCGCCTCACGGGCGTCTTCTTGTAGGCTTAAGCTGCTCACGAGGAGCCATTCCGCTGCTGTCTGCAGGTTTGGAAACACGGCGGCGTTACCGCTAGCGAGCAGAAAACGCGGCGCTCCGGTACTTTGCGCTGGCGATTGTGGTTGCGCTCGTTGTCGGCGAGCGAGCCGCAGCGGTAATGCTGCCAATAACAGCTCCGCATACACTGATTTATCGGCCAATTGCGTCTGTGGTTTAATGGCTAGTTTGCGACACCAGTACTGATAACGTGCCAGCATGCGCTGATCCGCAGGATTGTGCGCCTGTTTGCCACCCGCAAGTAGACCTTGCAGTCGAATGAATAAGTCCGGCTCCTGCTCAAGCGTCGACTCTTCGACAAACGCCGCAAGCAGCGCTGCCGCCTGCGCATTGTCGTTTTGCTGTTGGCCTCGCTCGTGCGCAAGAGCTAGCAGTGTCGCCGCAACCAGGTCGGTGCCCCAGCTTTGGACTTGTTTGCCAAGCGCAGTCAAATGCAAATTGTCATCCAGCAACTCTGCAACCTGCAGTTTTTGTTCCGCGGCACGCAACGCCGACGGAGCGGGTGGGGTAAACCACAATAAGTGTTCCGGTCGGCTGCCCCACGCCGCAATTTCCAGCACCAAACTACTCAAATCTTCGGTTTCAATCGCAGGGCTGCTGTAGGGCGCTAGCCCTTGTT
>JAMCWV010000044.1 GCA_023481025.1 Gammaproteobacteria bacterium | reverse complement strand
GATCGGATTAGGGGCTGCCTGACCCAGACCGCACAGGCTGGTGTTTTTGACCATATCGCATAACTCTTCCAGACGTTTCAAGTCCCATTCGGTGGCTTCACCGGCCTGGAATTTGCCCAGCAGGTTGTAAAGCATGGTTGTTCCAACTCGGCATGGGATACATTTGCCGCAGCATTCTTCCATGCTGAATTCCATGAAATAGCGCGCCATGTCTATCATATTAGACGTGTCGTCAATGACGATCATGCCGCCTGAACCCATCATGGAACCGAGGGCACGCAGTGATTCGTAATCTACCGTTGTATCAAGAAGTTCTTCAGGAATACATCCGCCGGATGGGCCGCCGGTTTGAACGGCTTTGAATTTTCGTCCATTGGGGATGCCCCCGCCGATGTCATAGATAATCTCGCGCAGGGAAATTCCCATGGGAACTTCAATCATACCGGTGTTATTGATCTTGCCGGTAATGGCAAAAACCTTGGTGCCCTTACTTGTTTCTGTGCCGATACGGGCAAACCATTTGCCGCCGTCATTGATAATGCCGGCAATATTGGCAAAAGTTTCCACATTGTTGATAAGGGTTGGACACTGACGCAAACCGGATTGGGCTGGGAATGGCGGGCGCGGATTAGGTGTTCCGCGGTTGCCTTCGACAGAGCTCATCAGGGCGGTTTCTTCACCGCATACAAAAGCGCCGGCTCCCAGACGGATGTCGATTTTGAAATTCAAAGGAGTGTTGCAGATGTTTTGACCGAGTAAACCCATCTTCTCAGCCTGGCGGATGGCAATTTTCAAGCGTTTGATGGCCAGGGGATATTCAGCCCGAACATAGAGATAACCCTGGGTAGCGCCGACCGCGTAAGCCGCAATCACCATACCTTCAAGCACGCGGTGCGGGTCGCTTTCCAACACAGACCGGTCCATAAACGCACCGGGGTCCCCTTCATCCGCATTGCAGATGATATATTTTTCATCTCCGGCGGCTTTTGCAACCATGCTCCATTTAAGTCCGGTTTTAAAACCCGCACCACCGCGCCCGCGCAATCCGCTGTTCAATACTTCCTGAATTACTTCAGCAGGTGACATTTCGCTCAGCGCCTTTACCATGGCGGAATAGCCGCCAGCGGCGATGTAATCTTCAATCCGTTCCGGGTTGACTACCCCGGCATTCTCAAGCGCGTTCTTTTCCTGGCGGTAGAAAAAGGGGATATTGGTATCAATCAACTGGTCTTTGATGGGATCGCCGCCCAGGCTGTCCATAACAGCCGGAACCAGTTCGGGGGTCATTTCCTTGTAGAGCAGATTATCCGGTTGAATGGAGACAATCGGGCCGGCTGCGCATAAACCCATGCAGCCAACTTTTTTCGCCATTACAGTCGCTTCCAAACCGCGGGCTTTTATTTCAGCTTCAAAACCTGCCAGAATATCATCGCTGCGGGAGGAAACACAACCAGTACCGGTGCAAATGTGGATGCGATGGGCAAATTTAGCTTCTTCTGCTCTTTCCTGATCCATAATCGCAAGAAGTTCTTCATTTGTCATGGCTCATCCACTCCTTGATGCGTTTCTTCATATCGTCCACCGATAATTTGCCGACTACTTCGCCATCCAGAATTAGGACTGGCGCAAGCCCGCAGGCACCCACACAGCGGGCAACCATAAATGTCAATTTGTTATCCGGTGTAGTTTGACCGGGTTCCAATCCATATTCCTGCTTGATCCATTCCACCACTTCACCGGAACCTTTGACGTAACAGGCTGTTCCGGTGCAAACGGAAATCACATGCTCGCCCAGCGGGATCATATTGAAATGACTGTAGAAAGTGGCAACGCCAAAAACTTTGCTGGGTGGAACATTCAAACTGCTGGAGACATACGCCAGGGCAGCTTCATCAACATTACCGAAAGATTCCTGAATGGTATGCAGCGTTTCAATGACAGCTTCGGAACTGTATCCATGCCGGCGCATGGTGGCATCCACAATTTTCCAGCGGCGGTCATCGCTAGGCGGGGCAGGTTTCTTTGTTGTTAGAACCATTATTCACTGCCTTTCTAGAAGAATTTCTGGATGACCATGCGGAACAGGTCACTTTCCGTCAGAATACCCACCAGTTTGTGTTCGTCATCCACCACCAGCAGGCTGTGGATTTTGTTTTCCAGCATCAGTTTTGCCGTTTCCAAAATAGTTGTGTCAACCGAAATAGTGATGAGATTGATCGTCATGATCTGTTCAACCGAGTTGGTCAAAACCTTGAGTGATCCTTCCTGGTTGTTACGGGAAAGAAAACGTGACATATCATTGCTGAGCAGATCGGTGCGGGTGACAACCCCCAGTAATTCATTTTCTGCAACAACGGGAAGAGCCCGAATGCGCTCGGTACCCATCAAGCGGTGTGCTTCAAGCAAGGAAGTGTCGGGTTCAACTGTGACAACGTTGCTATTCATATACTCTTTGACACGGATATCTTCTTTGAGGTCAGGAAGTTCCGCAAGAATAAATCGGAAAATATCCGAGGTGGTGATGATGCCAACCATCTCGCGCTTTTCATCAACCACAGGAATGGCAGTGATCTTGTTTTCCAGCATGACCCGGGCTGCCTTGGGTAAAGGACCGGATGCCGGTACGGTGATCGGGTTTTTGGTCATGATGTCGCCGATGATTTCGTCTTTCAGGTCAACATCCTGGTTCCAGGAACCATCGCCAAGAACGGGCAGATCGGTGCGTAATAATCCGCGCCGGGTGATAATGCCGATCAATTTGTTGTCTTTTACTACCGGTAAAGAGCGGATTTTTTCCGCGTCCATGGTGCGGCGGGCATCACTTAAGTGTGTTTCCGGGGTAATGGTGGTTACAGGTGAAGTCATCCAGTTGCGTACAATTCCGTTTTTCATTTCAGCCTCCGTCTATTAGGATCAGAGTGAGTATAGGTTTCGGTAGGCAGGATGTCGTCGCACGCAAGGGTGATTCTGCTCATCGCAATGGATGAACTATTTTATGAATGGCATACATAGAAATGATTACCCCGGGGTTTAAATAGAAACAGGGTGGATTATTAGGTAAACAGCACTACATATAGAGGCAAATTTATTTGCCCATCATCGGTTTATGATGGGAGTCTTATCCAACCAAAACTGTAGGGGCGCAGCAATCGGTCAGTTATTAGGGCAGCGGATTGACACAATTTCCGATTGCTACGCCAGTGGCAATGGATATTCCGAATTTCGGAAGAAGCAGGCGGAAATAGAGAAAATATCATCCCGCAGGTACATACCGCCTGCTACTTCCCTACGAATTTTCAAGATGGTGGTTGAAATTTTTTTCCAAACCGTAGGGGTGCAGCAATCAGTCATTTTTTTGGCAACGGAATGACACAAATTCCGATTGCTGCGCCAGTGGCAATGGATATTTCGTATTTCGGAAGAAGCAGGCGGAAATAGAGAAATTATCCTCCCTCAAGTACATACCGCCTGCTACTTCCCTACGAATTTTCATGATGATGGTTGAAAAAATTTTTTATCCAAACCGTAGGGGCGAAGCAATCGGTCAGTTTCTTGGGCAGTGGATTGACACAATTTCCGATTGCTGCGCCCGCGGGATTGAATATCTCAGGCTTTTGGTTACGGATATTTCCCGTCATTTTTTGATTTGCTTTGAAACCGTCTTGATGAACTTGCCGAATTCCTTATCCTTCCGGCGTTTCTCAACATAGGACATTTCATGGTAATCGGATTCACCCATCAGTTTCATATAACTGTCATAGCGGTCTTTGCTGAGGATTTCATCCCGCACGGCAGCCAGCAGCGCGCAACCGTCTTCCGTGGTGTGGGTGCAGTCTGAAAACCGGCATCCCATAGATATCTCCGCGATATCAATGAAACTCTGGTCAATTCCACTGCTCATGCCGATCGTTCCAAGTTCCCGCATGCCGGGGGTGTCAATCAGCAGCGCTCCCTGTTCAAGGACGATCAACTGGCGCCGGGTTGTCGTATGCCGGCCCTTTCCGTCAAAGTCCCTGACGGTCTGCGTGTCAAACACAGCCTGACCAATTAGCTGGTTGATGGTCGTAGTCTTTCCCACCCCTGAAGAACCCAGCAGGCAGTACGTCTTTCCACTCTCCAACCTGCCCCGCAGCTCTTCCAGGCCAAACCCCGTCCGGTTGCTGATGGGAATGATGGGACAGTCAATTCGGGCTTCCCTTACAACAGCCATAAGGCGCTGCAATTCCTGTGGATCCACCAGGTCGCATTTGGTCAACACGAGCCAGGATTGAATCTTTCCATCATTGACCATGACGAGATAGCGTTCGAGCCTGTGTATGTTGAAGTTCGCGTCGCATGACTGAAGAATAAATGCGACATCAATGTTGGCAGCGATCACCTGGTAATCTATGGTCTTTCCCGACATTTTGCGGCGCAGGAGAGACTTTCTGGGAAATAGATCATAGATGACCGCAAAAGTTCCTTTGTCGTAAAACTGGGCGAATACCCAATCACCCACGCACGGCATATCCATTCCCGATTGGGCGGTGAACAGGAAATTTCCCGCCAATTCTGAACGCACGTCGCTGTCTCCGTTCCGGATCAGGTAGCTATCGCGGTCAACCGCGGTTACGCGGGCAGGCGTCCATTCAGGACTCTTCGCCTGAGTCAGTTTCTCCCGGTACCATTCGTCAAATCCCAATGCGTTGAGTTCCATAATTCTCACCCTGTGAGTTCAGTGTATATCCATTTCATTATTCCCCACATTCAATTTCAACGCAAACAGGGTATTTCGACTTAACAAAAAGCTATCTATTGATAAAAATCTTAATCTTCTCCACCAAGGCGATTAAGCCCAATCAACGCT
>JAMCWV010000185.1:2694-4852 GCA_023481025.1 Gammaproteobacteria bacterium | reverse complement strand
AGAGCAGGAAGTCTCAAGTGTCGCAGGGTCAACCTCGGTCGATGTGACGTTCAACAAGCGTGAACTAAGAACCACAGTATTAGCCCGAGACGGCGAAACGATTGTGCTTGGTGGATTAATTGACGAAGACGTGCAAGAGAGTTTGTCGAAAGTACCATTACTGGGCGACATTCCAATTCTTGGCCACTTATTTAAGTCAACCAGCGTGACCACACGTAAACGTAACTTAATGGTCTTCATTCGGCCGACAATTATTCGCGATGATGACCGCATGGGTAACTTAAGTCAGCGTAAATACAGTTATATTCGTGCGCAGCAGCTGGAACAGCGTCAACGTGGGGTGTCGTTGCGCTCGCGTGATACCGTACCTGTTTTACCAGAGTGGGATGACGACGCCGAGTTACCACCGGAATATCAACGTTTCCTCGACGAATGGCGCCGTGACATTGAAGAGCTTGAACGCGATGCGCGTCAGGGGCAAGGTCAAGGCGGCAACCGGTAATGACGAAAGAGGTGTCTATGGGAACGTTAAATTCACCGGGCGAACGTTCACCACAGGAAAGTTCACCAGCAGATGAACGCCTAGCGGCTGAACAACTTGCCGTCGAGCTCGATGAAACGCTAGTTGGCGAAGAACAGGACGAGTCGTTGTTGGCACGCAAGCGCTTACCCTATGCGTTTGCCCGCCGTGAGGGCGTGGTCCTGTCGTGGCAAGACGACACGCCAATTTTAAATAGCCGTGGCCGTCCGCAGGCGTTCACTTTGCATGAAGTGCGGCGCATGCTTGGCCAGCCATTTCAGGTGAATGAGCTGAGTGAAACCGAATTTGACGTTTTTTTAAGTCAAGCTTACCAACGAGACTCGTCGGAAGCGAAGCAGCTCATGGAAGACATCGGCAATGAAGTGAATTTATTTTCGCTTGCAGAAGAGTTGCCACAAACGGAAGACCTGCTCGATAGTGAAGACGATGCGCCGATTATCAAGCTGATTAACGCCATGCTCAGCGAAGCGATTAAAGAAGGTGCCTCGGATATTCATATCGAGACCTTTGAAAAAGACCTCGTGATCCGTTTCCGGATAGATGGCGTGTTGCGCGAAATTTTGCGCCCGCATCGCAAGTTAGCGTCGTTACTGGTGTCGCGGATTAAAGTTATGGCGCAACTCGATATTGCTGAGAAGCGCTTACCGCAAGACGGACGGATTTCCTTGTTAATTGCTGGCCGAGCAGTTGACGTGCGGGTGTCAACCATGCCATCGAATCATGGTGAGCGGGCGGTGTTGCGTTTGCTCGATAAAAACAATGCTCGTCTCGATTTGTCGGAACTCGGCATGACTGAGAAGAACCGCCGGATATTCTCGCAACTGATTCATAAACCGCATGGAATCATTCTGGTGACCGGCCCGACAGGTTCAGGTAAAAGTACCACGCTCTATGCGGGCTTAAGCGAAATTAATACCAAAGATCGCAATATCTTGACGGTCGAAGATCCCATTGAATATGCCCTCGAAGGCGTCGGCCAAATGCAAGTAAACCCGCGGGTGGATATGACCTTTGCACGCGGCTTACGGGCCATTCTACGCCAAGACCCAGACGTGGTGATGGTGGGTGAGATTCGTGACGGTGAAACTGCACAGATTGCTGTGCAGGCGTCATTGACCGGTCACTTAGTGCTGTCAACGTTGCACACCAATACCGCTGCCGGTGCGATCACCCGTCTTGAAGACATGGGAATCGAACCGTTTTTGCTGTCATCGAGCTTATTGGCGGTGTTGTCGCAGCGTCTTGTTCGGACCTTATGTAAAGATTGCCGCGAAGCGCATACAGCTAGTCCAGAAGAATGTGAACTACTCGGGATTGAGGCGGAGAGTCCACCACAGATTTATTCACCACGCGGTTGTGCAAAATGCAATCACACGGGCTATCGTGGCCGTACCGGTATTCATGAAATGCTGGTTGTGGATGAAACGATTCGTGAGATCATTCACAACGGTAAAGGTGAGCAAGCGATTGAGAAGTACGCCCGCACAAGGTTCCCAGGTATTCGCCAAGACGGCCGTGATAAAATTTTGCAAGGACGAACCACGCTCGAGGAAGTGTTGCGTGTGACGCGCGAGGAATAAGCCATGCCAGCATTTGCTTACGAAGCGCTCGACAAAA
>JAMCWV010000185.1:0-2684 GCA_023481025.1 Gammaproteobacteria bacterium | reverse complement strand
AGAAGGGGTACTGGAAGCGGATACGGAGCGTCAGATCCGTCAACAATTGCGTGAGCTGGGTTTATTTCCGGTCGCTGTTGAGCCGGCTAGTGCCGAAGAAAAAGGCACCACGAAGAAGAAAGTCTGGTTTCAGCGCAAAATTAGCACCCATGATCTGGCACTCATTACCCGCCAGCTGGCCACATTGGTGGCCGCAGCACTGCCAATTGAGCAAGCCTTACTAGCGGTTGCCGAGCAAACCGACAAGCCACGCATTAAACGCATGTTGATGTCGGTGCGCAGTCGGGTGGTGGAAGGCTATAGCTTGGCCGATGGCATGCGCGATTTCCCTGCTATTTTTGACGACTTATTCTGTTCCATGGTGGCCGCCGGTGAAAAATCTGGGCATCTCGATGAAGTACTGAATCGCTTAGCCGACTACACAGAACAGCGTCAGGCCATGAAAAGCCAAATTACCCAAGCGGCAGTTTACCCGATTGTACTCACCGTGGTGGCCATTGGTGTGGTCGCATTTTTGCTCGCTGTTGTGGTGCCACAAATCGTTGAACAGTTTGAAGACCTTGGCCAAGACTTGCCGACGATTACCCAAATCTTAATTAGCGTGAGCGATGGCTTACGTAATTATGGGCTGTATCTAGTGATTGCCATTGTGCTCGGAGTGGTGCTCTGGCAACAGGCTATGCAGCAGGAGAAATTCCGCTATAAAGTGCATAAGCAGCTACTGTATTTGCCCTTTATCGGAGGCTTGGTTCGCGGCGTGAATACCGCTCGATTTGCGCGCACATTGAGTATTTTAACCGCTTCTGCTGTCCCATTATTAAGTGGCCTCAAAGTCACTGCCGCTGTGTTAGGGAATTTACGGATGCGCGAAGTGGTCGAAGACGCCGCCGACCGCGTACGGGAAGGGGCAAGTTTGCGTTCGGCACTAGCTCACAGCAAACTATTTTCGCCGATGATGCTGCACATGATAGCGTCGGGTGAGAAAAGTGGTGAGTTGGAGCAAATGCTGCGGCGCTGCGCTGATAACGAAGATAATCAGTTTTCAGCGATTGTGAATGTGAGCTTAAAGGTATTTGAGCCACTGTTGATTGTTATTATGGCAGTCATTGTGTTGTTTATTGTGCTGGCAATTATCTTGCCAATTTTGGCACTCAACCAATTAGCAGGTATGTAATGATGAGAAAGAATAAACACTCCGGTTTTACCATGATTGAACTCATGGTGGTGTTAGTCATTCTTGGTATTCTCGCAAGTTTCGTGGTGCCGAATGTGTTTTCCCAACGTGACCAAGCGGATCGTCAGAAAGCAATTTCCGACATTACGGCACTTGAGAATGCAATGGAACGGTATTACTTGGACAATGGTTTTTATCCGACCACGCAGCAGGGCCTTGAAGCCTTAGTGACGCCACCGAATATGGACCCGCGTCCGCGTAATTATCCAAACGGTGGTTACATTCGCCGCCTGCCACCGGATCCTTGGGGTAACGAGTACCGCTTGCTGAACCCTGGTCAATATGGCCGTTATGATATTTTTAGCATGGGTCCTGATGGTCAACCGGGCACTCAAGATGATATTGGCAACTGGAATATGCACGAGCGTAACAACGAATGATCCCATTACAGCGCCAACAGACGGGCTTTACATTAATCGAAATCCTCATTGTTGCCATGATTATTGGCATTGGCGCTATGTTTATCGTGATGAGTATTCCGCAGCGCGCGGTGAACGAGGGCACCGACACGGTTGCTAAGCAGTTCATGCAGCAACTGCACTTCGCGCGCGAGCGGGCACTGTTGCGCAACCATGTGTATGGCATTGAGTTTGACGAAGAGCTGCAGTATTACAGCTTCTATCGTTGGCACCAAGGTCGCTGGATTGCGCCAGAATCGGCGCAATTGCAGCGCACACATATGCCTGATCACATCACATTTGAACTCGAGATGGGGCTGTTTAGACTGCTTGATAACATGCAAGAAGGTCGTGAGTCGGTGTTTGGTCGTGATCGTCGCGCTGACAATCCCGATGAACGGGTACCACGACCAACAGTGATTATTTTTGAAAGCACAGAGTTTATTGGTTTTTTATTGCGCTTCGAAAATTTAATCGATGGCTTAGACAGCCACGAAGTTGATGGGCGCAGTGGTATTAGTGTCGCCTTGCGGGAAGCGGAAGTATGGTAGGCGTGGGAAAATGCAGCCGGCAAGCAGGTTTCACGTTAGTTGAAACCATGTTTGCACTGACGATTTTTGCATTAGCAGCGTTAGCCGCTGTGTTTGTCGCAACCGAACAGCTGCGCAGCACGTCTGCATTAGAAGAGCGTTACCTCGGCCAGCTTGTTGCCAGTAACCGCTTAGCCGAAGTCTACGCCAATACAGTGGCTGGCGTTTGGCCACCGCAGAATGAGCTTACCGGCACCGTTGAACTAGCCAGTCGTGATTGGCATTGGGAACAACAGGTCGTTGAAACCGTCACCGGTGACTTGCGAGAGGTTACCATTCGCGTAAGGCGCACTGAAGACGGCCCAGTGCTTCTAGAGCTCAGCAGCTTTATGGGACGGCGCTAATGAGCAGCTCGAGTGGACAGCGAATTCAACGGGTACGCGGATTTACCCTGATAGAAGTGATGGTGGCGATTATGATCATCGCCCTCATCGGTGCCGCGAGTGCTGTGGTACTGACGAA
>JAMCWV010000214.1:3859-4873 GCA_023481025.1 Gammaproteobacteria bacterium | reverse complement strand
GATGGCCTTGCCCTTTTCTGCAGTATTGCCATTTTCCATGTGTAAGCGAGCCGCTTTAATGGCGCTTTGCGCACCGTCAAAAAGCATCGAGATCAGTTGATGAGGGCTGGCAGAAAGCACGTTGCTTTCAACACTAACGCGACCATAAGCCGCTGCACCACGCATTGCATACATAACCTATCTCCTACTCGTTACTTTTTCCGACCTAACTGAGCATTCATAATGTCAAACTGCTGCATCAGATAAGAACTGGTTGAATTCATTTGCGCAACCATGCTGTCTAATTGCGAGAACTGACTGCGATAACGCTCAATGGTGCGATCAATGCTGATTTCCATCCGCTCGAAACGCTCATCAATCCGCTTTTGGCTATCCTGTAACCCGGTGATTGAGTTTTTAATCGGCCCGGAGTCATTCAGTAACAATGAGACCGTGTTTTCCACACGTGCACTAAATCCTTGGCTGCCTTCACTACCGGCGAAAAATTGTTGTAAGGCGCCGATGTTGTTTTGTACCGCACTGCTTAATTCTTCATCATTCACTTTCAGGCGACCGTTCAGCTCAAATTCCCCGCCGAGGTCACG
Source organism: Gammaproteobacteria bacterium (assembly GCA_023481025.1). The sequence continues at coordinate 4,289 of JAMCWV010000214.1, read as the reverse complement.
TAAAGTTCGCATCGCACCGTCTTCAACACCGCCGGTCACGACGCTACGAACTCGTGATTGCACGGTTCTTAACGCACTGTCGCCAAGTAACTGACCATTATTCGCTTCAGCGCCATTAAACTTAGTTAGATCCGTCATCACGGTCTGCAAGTTGTTGTACGCTTTAACGAAGTCGTTTACGGCTTTCTCAGTTGCCCCGGTGTCACGAGCAACCACAACCGAAGCATTTCCTTCTTCAGCGAGGTCTAAAGTCACACCTTGAATCGCGCCTTCAACCCGATTAGTCTGACTTTGAATACTGATACCGTTCACAGTTAAGACCGCATTTTTCGCTGTCACTTCAGTTGTCGTATCGGTGCTTAACTCAGCTGCTAAATCGCCGTTATAGGTGATATCTGCAATCGCAGCATCGGTACCAGTTGTCGTCGGC
>JAMCWV010000214.1:0-3849 GCA_023481025.1 Gammaproteobacteria bacterium | reverse complement strand
ACGATCGACGCTTGAACACCACCTTCGGCCTTATTAATCGCGTCTCGAATCTGCTCAAGTGAGCTCTTACCGGGTTCAATGGTGATATCGAGCGAATCACCATTGCCAAAACTAAAATTGATACTGCCGCTACCCAGCTGCGTGGATTTATCTTCGACACCCATACTGGCAATACTGTAATTTCTCGCCAACGACGTCACAGCGATGTTGTAGGTTCCCACCGCGGCGGTCGAACCTGCCGCTGCTTTAACACTTTCACCGGAAACCGTGCTGGTCACACCCTGAAAAGCTGCTGGCTCATTTAGCTTGGCCATGGCGTCTTTAAACTGGTTTAAAGCTCCCTCAACACGGCCGTACGCTGAAATTTTTGCTTGGTTGGTTTGTTTTTGGATAGTCAACGGCTGCAACTTCTGGCGCTCAGCTGCTTTCAGCTGATCGAGAAGTCCGTTCAGATCCATGCCGGATCCAATACCTAATGCAGAAATAGAAGCCATGATTAACCCTTTTAATCGTCTGACAGAAAAGAAACACCCTACTCTTTTATGTCATCTTGCTAAGTTTGTCAGCTTTTCGTCAATATAAATGATGGAAAAGCGCCCAAAAAGTGGGCTTATTTGAATTATCGGCAGGGTTTAGGAATTCTTTAAAGATTAATAGTCGATGCCGAGCACAGACTTAATTGCACCAAGCTTTTCCAACGCAGCACCAGTAACTGTATCGCCGAGGTTATCCTGCGGTGGTTTGGTATCCGAGGTTAAAATGACGGTATGAATATGACGTTTTTCATCCAGCCGCGTGACCCACGCCAACTGACCCGACTCAAAACAAATCAATGAGCCCACAGGAATAACACCAAAATGGCGCACGTACGCTTCAATCCAAAGCTCATCAAACTGCGTGCGGTTATCTAATAAGTGACGATAAGTATCCTCAGCAGTCATGCCTTCTCGGTCAGCCCGCGGTCGACTCATGGCATCAATAACATCGACTACCGCGGCCATCCGCGGCAGCTGACCTAAATCACGCGCTTCGAGATTATGCGGATAACCAGAGCCGTCCAAGCGTTCATTAATTTGTTCGATAACGTTCTTCATGAGAATCGGCGCCAGCCATTTACACGTATCCATACGTGAAAGGACAAGCTCTACATGTGACTGCATGCGCATATACGAATCCCTCGTCAAAGTGCTTGCTCGCCATAAGGAGCTCGGTAGCATACCTTTACCGAGATCATGCACCATGGCACAAGCAGCAATTCCTTTAATAATGTCGCGCGGAATACGAGCACGACTTTGGGCGAGATCGACCAACTTCATGGCCACACTCAAACCATGCACAACCCAAGGCGACTCGCGATGAATGCAACGTAGCGCAAACAGCGCCTCTTCACGGTCGTCTTCGAGGATATCCAACAGCCGATCCGCATGCGCAGACAGCTGCGTCGAATTCATCATCTGGCCCTGATTTAACGCCACCATTTGACTGTCAAGATAACCGGCAATCCGAGCCAAACGCCGTGCCATCGGCGTGGCATATTTTTGTCCTTGGCGACGACCGAGAAAATTCACCGCCTCTTGATTTACCTCAAAGAGTGCCGAAGGTGTGCGATCATTGCCTTCACCAGCTGTGCGCGAAGCTTCACGTTCAATTTCACGAACGAATTCCCAAATTTGCTTTTCTTGGTCTTTGGTAATTTGGGTAAACTCGAAACCCACGCCCAACACTTGTCGGTCGGAATCTGTTTTGACATGGCGCACATCACCAACAATCGGAAACACAGTGCCATTTGGAAAGCATATTTCCAATTCCGTGCGCATTTGTGTAATCACTTTCGACGCACCGTCCTGGGCGAAAAACTCGACCAAGGCCCCCGTTGCTGACAGATCTTTTAAATCACCCATCAGCTCAAAATATTTTTTCTCTGGCTCTTTCTCTGACTCTTGCTCAGCATCTGCTGCCTTGTTGTCCGCCTGACCACCTTTTGCTTTTTTACTTTCTGCTTCTTGGGTGATTTTTTCGACATAAGGGTCGCTGGATTTCTTTTTCGGATCTGCCGATGAGTCAGCCACTGCGCCTTTTTCAGCAACCTTGTCACCGTCTTCACGCTGCAGTGCTTTTATTTCTTCAAGCTTTTTTGGGTTATCGACAGAAGGACGTTCCACCGGCGGTTTCTTCGCGGCCACAGCTTCAGGAGAGCTTGCCTTTACACGTTCCCGGTTTGGCTCTTCCGCACGCAACCGCACACCCACGTCCATGCCAATTCGTAAGGTGGCACGAAAAGCTGCTCGACGTTGCTTTAAGTCCAACCCTTCCGGCCATTTCGAGCGCGCCAGCAAACGCCCGTCTTTATCGGTAAAGGTTTCCATTTGCATCGGGGTGGAACGAATCAGCCCGGCGTGGCTTTGGCCCAACAGAATAAACTTCACGCCCCGGCGCAGCTTTGGTGCCAGCTCACGAATCGCAGTGAGGTCGAACTCAACAAATTCGTCTTCTTCGAGGTCGAGCAGGATAATCGGAAACGGCTTCGCCTCAGCAGTTGTCAGCTGAAGCGTAGCAGCGCCAGGTTGCGTCATGGTTTCAAGTAACGCCGCAACCTCGAGCTTACTGGAGACGGGTGAGTATTCTTCTTCCTGCACGATTGTTCCTTTGGGCGACCCGTGATAACACGTTCCATTATTCCATTCTGCACTCTTTTATCGGCGAATAAAGGAATAAATTAACGACATAAACATAGCTATCTCTGCAATTTGATTAAAATTCTTCCGGCAACGCTAAAGTTACATGGGCATGTTACCGATAAGTGTAGGAAAGGTGCGCAAAAGTACTAGCCATCAGGCAAACTCACAGGAGCTCGAATATGTCCGTAATCAATACCAATATTACTTCACTGATTGGTCAGCAAAACCTCCAAAAGTCGCAATCTGCATTAGCTACTTCAACGGTACGAACTCACAAGACGACCTAAATTCAATCCAAGCAGAAATTCAGCAGCGCCTATCAGAAATCGACCGTATTTCTGAGCAAACTGATTTCAACGGCGTTAAAGTTCTTTCAAGCGATCAAGAATTGAAAATTCAAGTCGGTGCAAATGATGGCGAAGCGATTAATGTAAACCTGAGAGAAATCACATCAGAAACGTTAAGCTTGGGTGCATTTAACATCAATGGGTTCGATGCAAGTGAACTCACTGCCTATGCCGATGGCGACTTTGTTGGTGTGAACGCTGCCGATGTAAACATTACTGATACTGCAGGTGACTTATCAAATATTCAATTTCAGCAAGATAATCAGGGGAACTGGTTTATTACCGGAGAATTAGACGGACGCAGTGTTGCGATTGCTGAAAGCGACTTAGTGATCAACTACGATGACTCAACGCCTGGTTCGGAAACTCTTGGTATTACGTTCGATTCTAGCGCAGCGACCATTTTAGAGGTTCGTTCTCAAGACCCTCTGGCTGCTCTAGATCAAGCGTTGTCACAAGTTGATACTCTGCGCTCAGATCTTGGTGCAATTCAAAATCGATTTGAATCAGCAATCACAAATTTACAAACCAACGCAACCAATCTTTCAGCTGCACGTTCAAGAATTGAAGATGCGGACTATGCAGTTGAAGTTGCCAACATGACTCGAGCTCAAATATTACAGCAGGCTGGCACTTCCGTACTTGCGCAAGCAAATCAAGTACCACAATCAGTGTTGTCTTTGCTGGGTTAAATTAACATTAAGCAAGTTTAAGGCCGAGCATCTTCTCGAAGGTGTTCGGCCTTTGTTATTTATGCACGGCTCCTTCAATATGTTTGAGAAAGTTCATCGTGATATTTTTGTGATTGCTGATTCAAATCGATT
>JAMCWV010000052.1 GCA_023481025.1 Gammaproteobacteria bacterium | reverse complement strand
TTACGGGTTCCACTCCAACCCGTATCTACACTGCGTGTCAGGCGATTTTGGCCATCATAACTTGAGGTGACGCTACGAGCACCTAAGGTCTTCTTACGTAAATTACCCAAAGCGTCATAAACGAAGCTGCCACTACCCCAGGGGCCACTCGCATTGACCAAACGATTCATATCGTCATAGCTATTACTACGAGAGTTCCCGGCTACCGCTAAGTCGTTAATTGCGGTCACGTTTCCTCGTGCGTCATAACTAAAGCTCTGATGCAATGCGACCTGGCTACCTGTCGCAGAATGAATAGACGCCGGCAACAGTCGGGCATTCAACGTTTTTGTAAATTGCTGACCATTGCCATAGCTCATAGCGGTCAGCTGTCCTGACGGGTGATAGCTCACCTGCGAGAGAAATGTTTGGCCATTGACCTGAACGCCTTGCTGACGCCCTAGGCCATCGAGGCTGTATTGTATAACCCGCCCAGAAGGTAATGTACGATGCGTTAGATGTCCAACATTGTTGTATTGGTAAGACAAACCATACTGTCGGCCGTCAACCGTTAATTGCTCTGAGGTCAGCAAGTCCAGGTTATTATAGGTATAGTTCCAGACCACGCCCGCACGGGCAGTGGTGAGAAGGTTGCCATCTACATCATAGGTACGCTGAATATTCGGCGTCGCTGTATCGACGTAGTTCGTGTTCACCAAGCGCCCCATGGCATCGTAACTCAAGTTAACTCGTGCATTTGAGTTAGCAACACTACAACCACTATTCGCTTGCCCGCTAGCATATGCAGTCAGTTGCCCTGCCGCATCGTACTGATAATGCGTAGCCCCAAGCTCCGGTACATAGTGCCGGCATACACGCCTTTGTGCGTTGTAAAAATAGTCCTGGCTTTGGTCGACCGTAAAGCCGTTTTGGCTGCCACGTTGGCGAACGCGCGTCAGTTCACCCCAGATGTTTTTGACTAACTCGGTGCGTACCCCTGCGCTATGACGAATTTCCCGATAATCACGATTACCCGGGCCGTCATAACCATAACTGTAATAATCCACGTAAAAGTTCTGAGGGTCGTAAATACGATGGCGATGCGAGTTTAGATATGAATGGCGCGTCTCGGCATTAGGCGCAACACTCTCTTTTTCCCGCGTTATACGATTCAGCCCATCGTAGGTAAAGTCGATGCCATTCGATTCCGCCTGGTTTGATGAGGGATTTGATTGGAATGCCAGCCGACCCATCGCATCGTAAGACTTATTTACATAAGATGACCACCCCGTATCAAGCGCACGAGTGAGTTCTAGCTTCGGGCGGAACATGCTGTCATAGGTAATTTGCGTAAAGTCATTCCCCTGAGTAATGGTTTGCACAGCGCCTGGTCCGCTCAAATCATATGTTATAAATGTACTTTGCCATGGGCTCGGGTAGTTAATCCGAGTTAATCGGCCCATAGCATCGTAATTAAACCCTGAAGTGTTCCCTCGCGCATCCTTCGCACTCGTCATCCAGCCATTGTTATCAACATACTGGTAAACCGACGTACCGTCGGGGCGTTGCAATTGCTGAGGCACGCCACGCTTCCAGTTCAGTAGCTGCGTGGTGCGAGACAACCCATCCCGAATAGTCCTCGGCGTTCCCGCCTCAGCACCACTGGTGTTATAGCTGTACTCCGCTATTTGCTGACCATAGCGGAAATGACGGTGTAGTTTACCGTTCGATAAATATTGATAGTTGTCGGTCAACCGGCCGTTCACTGTCACTGTCGACGTCAGACCAAGAATCCATTGCGCTGTGTTGTGAGTGTACGCGATGGCTTTCACTCGCGGTGCAGTAGATACATTAGAGTACGAGCGAACCTCTATAGGCTTTCCATAGGAATAGGTACTAGACGCTTGATCAGTATTGTATTTGTACTCCGTGGTGTAGGTATCACCGTCCCGCTGACGGACTACGGAGGCAAGTTGAACGTTTCTTGCGGAGGAATGGGGTCTAATCACTGGTGTCGCCGGAGCATACGGATAGTTCGTCGGAATATACGACCCGCCAAAGAAGCTGGTGCTTACGTACTGGTAATTTACAGTTTCAAGCAAGTTACCTGACGGTGCACTGCGCTCTTCCTGCCGAACAAGTTTTCCAGAGACTGCATCATTGACGGAGGTCCCGACTAAATTAGTCCAATAGTGATAATAGGTTGTTTCACTGCCATCTGGATTGACAACTTCGGTCTTGTTGGTTGGGTCATCGCCCGACGTTGGCTTGGGATGCCCTAGCATTGCATCACCTTCAGAATAGCGCTCTTCCGTGATATCACTTTCGTAGGTATATGTCCACACTGCGCTCGGAATGTCCTGCGCTGACAATGTTTTGGACTGCACTGCCATCGTTCTTTGCGGTCTGTTGTAAATATCATAGTAGGTTGGGTCACGGGTATAATAACCCGGAGTGCCTAAACATCGGTTAGTGAGCACTGTCTCCCACTCAGCAATCCCAAACCGATGCCTCGTTTCAGCAACCACAAAATCACCTCGAGTACCATTCGGGTGCTTGACAGTGATTACGCCCCCAGAGTTCGTACAACGGCGACCTGTGGCGGGACGCTTGTGCATAACCAGCGTATCAAAATCCCAGTACGTTCCGTCGGGCAGTGTTACTTTCGAGAGTATACTTTTATTTGTAGCATAATCACCGGAATACATATTACTCACAGTGCTCGATGTGTAATCATAAAACCAAGTACGGCCATTGGCTGTAACTGATGAGACTGTTCCTCCCCCACCTGAATACTGCAACGTAATAGTTCGTCCATCATTTGAGTAAATGCGCGTCAAACGGCCTGCACTATCATAGTCATAACGAACCCAATTGCCATGTACATCAGTCACTTGAGTGGCCATGAGCATCGCTTGAACCCGTGTCACCAGAAACGAACCGGGCGTTAATTCACCCGAGGCACTTACGGTTCCCAGGTTGCCATAATCGCGAACTATGTAACGATCGAAACGATAGCGATCACCATTAGGTGCTACGCCGACAAATCCCTCTCCGCCATCGCTAGCGCTACCACAGCTCAGATACCAACCTGCTGCAGTAACGAACCTGGACTCTGAAGGAAACGGCTGAACCAGATTAGGAGATTTAATAAGAACATGTTGGCTTCCATGACCCGGCGCTGACAGCATTAAACCGTTGGAGTACTCAGTTGGAAACGCGGTATTCCCCGAGGTAGGCGGTCCAGCAGGGTTGAAAAGCACCGGCTTAAACGTTGACGTTGGATTCGAGCAACGCTGCCCTCTCCAGTTATTCGGTAAGCGTCACAGAAACGACACCTATTCAGCCATAATATAAAGCCATAGGCTATCACCAAGTTTAACTTAAAAGGTGATAGCACTATGAGTCGAGCCTATCGAACTCGCGAGCAATGGCGTGAGCTAATTGCTGAATTTGAACAAAGCGACCTGAGCCAGAAGCAGTTTTGTGAGCCGCAAGGCATCAACCCCGCGTACTTTAGTCAGCGTCGATTAGAGCTGCAGCGCGAAGCTGAAGATAACGACACTGGTTTTGCGCTGGCGGTACCGCAGTCAGTCAATTCGCAGCAAACAGTCCAGCTACGTATTGACGAAACCGAGTTGGTGTTGCCGTTGTCGGTGTCACCGCGCTGGGTGGCCCAACTGGTTAAAGAGCTCAGCGCATGAAAATGTTCGTTGAGCCGCCGGCTATCTATTTGCACAAAGCGCCGGTCGACTTCCGCAAAAGCATCAATGGCCTCAGCGCCATTGTTGAAAGCGAGATGGCGCTCTCACCATTTAGCGGGGCCCTGTTTGTGTTTTGCAATCGTCAGCGCGATAAACTCAAGGTGTTGTACTGGGACAAGACAGGCTTCTGCCTGTGGTACAAGCGCCTTGAAAAGGCGAAGTTCAAGTGGCCACGTAAGATGCCCGGTAACACCATTACGCTGACTGAGCAGCAATGGGCATGGCTCTTAGATGGCCTCGATATTACCTTAATGAAAGGCCATCAGCCGCTGCATTTTAGTTCGGTGACCTGATCGTAGTTGCCCATATAGGGATCAAGCATAACAGCCAATTATCGATCACCAATTGGTCTAAGAAAGACTTTATCTGTGGCGGCTTAGCGTCAATTTATGCGGTATAATAGCCGCATGAAAAAGCTTGATACTAACGCACTTCCAGATGATGTCGAGGCCCTCAAAAAGATGGTGCTCGAACTACAAAATCAGCAACAAGCTGAGACGATGCAGTGGAAGCGCAAGCTCTATCACCTCCTGGAAAAGTGGCAGCTTGAACTCAAGAAACGCTTTGCTGCCAGCTCTGAAGGCCTGCCCGGCCAAGGCGACCTGTTCAACGAAATTGAAGACATCCTCAACCCTGATGAGGATGAAGTCGCTGTAGAGTAGCACATTGCTTACACGCGCAAGTTACCGCGTCGTGAGCGTTTAGCGTCTTCACTGCCGCGCCAGGAAATCGTTCACGATATCAGCGACGATGAGAAAACCTGCGAGTGTTGCGGCACCGACATGCATCGCATGGGTGAGGATGTCAGCGAGAAGCTCGACTTTATTCCTGTGTACTAGCTCAGATTATTTGAAAACAGGGTGTTCTGTCAAACCGACCATGTGTTAACTATGTAGAATTACTGTGTACTATGCACGCCTTTTAGCGTGGTAATTCATCTATTATTACCGGTTAATAATCTGCTATACTGGGCCTGAATTTTAGTTCAGGCTTAACCGGACTGTCCATGCGTCACGCACTTTTATCAATAATGACTCTGATATTGCTCGCTCAGCTTTCTTTGGCTGGTACGGGTGTGCATCAGTTGCATTTGAGTGAACAACGACATGATGACAGTCAAACCTCCCATATACACCTTGAGCTTCAGGCAACCACTGCAATTTCAGCAGAATTAAGCGATTCAGACTTTAACGAGCTAT
>JAMCWV010000179.1 GCA_023481025.1 Gammaproteobacteria bacterium | reverse complement strand
ACCAGATTTTATTCCTGAAGTACTGCCGCTGTTACAAGAAGCGTATACACAAAATCAGGATGAACAAGGATTTACGTCAGTACTCCATGATGTCGTATTGAGCCATCCTTGTGCGACAGCGGTGGTAATGTTGGCCGACATTATTGCTAAGCGTAATGACGTTGTTGCTGCGGAGCAGTTTATGTTGGCCGCCTTGCAAAAAAATCCAACCATGAAAGCCTTCCATAAACTCATTCGCTTTCATGTTGCCTCTGCGGACGAAGGCCGCGCACGCGATAGTCTGCGTTTATTAGCCGACATGGTGAGTGAGCAATTGAAGCAGCGCTCGCGCTATCGTTGTCGTCACTGCGGCTTTTCTGGGCAAACTTTATATTGGCATTGTCCGAGTTGTAAAACTTGGGGCTCGATTAAACCGACTCGTGGATTAGATGGAGAATAAATGAATAAGCGTATTGTTGTTGCCCTCGATTTTGCTCACCCTAACGAAGCCCTTAAATTTGTTGATACACTTGACCCACAACAATGTCGCGTTAAGGTGGGTAAAGAGCTATTTACGGCTGGTGGACCAGACTTGATAGCCGCACTCCATGCGCGTAATTTTGATGTGTTTCTCGATCTTAAATTTCATGATATTCCGAATACTGTGGCCAAAGCTGTTGCGGCGGCTGCAGAACTTGGCGTCTGGATGGTGAATGTCCATGCCAGCGGCGGGGCAGCCATGCTGAAAGCCGCTCGTGCTGCACTAGAACCATACGGCGATAAGGCTCCTTTGCTTATTGCGGTAACAGTCTTAACTAGCATGAGTGCTGAGGAATTAGGTCAACTTGGTGTTCAGCGTCCGTTACAGGAACATGTTTTAGCCCTCGCAAAATTAGCAGCGGACTGTGGTCTCGACGGTGTGGTGTGCTCGGCGCAAGAAGCTGCACTGATCAAAGCGGAAGTTGGTCAAGACTTTGTCCTCGTAACGCCAGGTATTCGTCCCGCAGGAAGCGCTAGTCATGACCAGCAACGAATTATGACACCAAGTCAAGCGGTTGCCGCGGGTGTCGATTTTCTCGTGATGGGTCGCCCAATTCGCGAAAGCAAAGACCCGGCCGCGACGCTTTCAGCGATTGCTGACGAAATTAGCGAGTTTTCACACTAGTATTTTTTGGGACCGTCACCGATACTGAATTCGCTGTCAGGGAGACAGTGAATTCATAAGAGGGATTGTCCGATGAAAACAAAACTATCCAATTGGCGTCAAACTCGTGTTGCGCAAGTCGTATTGTCTACTTTACTGGTAACTTCGGTGACAGTAGCCCATGCGTCGATGTTAACGTCCGAAGAAAACGCAGCACAACCTCAGCGTTATGCGTCCTACCATCAATTCACAGACAACCATGAACTCAACTTGACTGGTACCTTGAGCGGTCATACACAAGTTGAAGTAAACGGTGACGTGAAAATCGATAAAATCAATATTAATACAGCCAACGCAGTTGAGCTGGCAGCAGCGTTACGTGGCGTCGGTAAGGCGCGAGCAGAAGCGATTGTTGCCTTACGGGAGGAGCTTGGTGGCTTTAGTGATATTGAACAGCTTTTACTCGTGCGTGGCTTAGGGATGAAAGTCATAAACGATAATCGCGAGAAAATCGAACTATAAACTTAAACTTCTTAGTGCAACGTAATCTGTCCAGGTATTGATAGCTTCAATAAGCTTGTTCAACGATGCGTTGTTTAAAAAGTGCAAAAAAAATAGCCAGGCGAAAGCCTGGCTATTTATCTATCTCAGCGACCGTTACGCTGGAGTTAACTCACTTGGCAACGGGCAGCTTCAGCTTGAACTCGATTCTGCGCAGCGGTGACGCCAGAATAGCGGCCTGTATGATTAACAGGGCGTCGGCTCTCACTGGCGAGAGCGTTCAATACTTCGCCACCTGTGCTAGCAACTGCACTTGCTTTAGTCATCGGAGCTTGCGCAGTCGCCTTTGTGCTCACTTTTTTCGAGCTTGCTGGTTTTTTTGCTTTTGGCGTTGATGCAACTTTCGTTTGTGTTTCTTCAACGGCAGGGGCTTGCTCAGCATCGTCTGCTTGCGCTTGGCTCTCTACTTCTACGGCAGGCTTGCTATCCGCTTTGCTGGCGGCTTCGCTAACCGGCGTTTCGCTTGGCTCGACAACTGTATTGTCGGCTTCGACCTGTTGCTTCGGCGACTCAGTTACGTCCGATGATGCGATGACCGTATCTGACGGCGTTGTGTCTTCTTGAACACTGCCTTCACTTGCGGCTTTCTCATCCTTGTCGGCTTGCGCTAACGGCTCAGCAACGGACTGATCAGCCATCGGCTTCTCAGTAGTTGGCTTTTCAGTATTCGACTCTTCAGTAGTCGGCTCTTCAATAGTCGGCTGCTGCGTTGCCTTCTCAGTTGCACTTACTGCTGGCTGAGCTTGCTCTGGTGCGGCAGTTGAAGTGTCTTCAGATGCCTCTGCAGGTACATCGGCATTTGCCTTTGCTTCTGGTTGCTGAGTCGCTTCCTCAGTAGCAGAATCAACCGTTACTTCATCGTTTGTGTTAGCTGCATTGTCTGCATCTGCTTTCGCTTTAGTTGGCTTACGACGCGAACGACGACGTGGAGCTTTTGCGCTAGCCGCTTGGTTCGCATCGCTTGCTACATCAGACGCAGGTGTTTCTGCAACTGGTGTCGCTGGCTCTATTGGTTGCTTCTCAGCGTCATTTTCTGCAACGCTGGCATCAGCCGCATGCGAATTGGTTGCTGCTTCTGCCGCTGTCGCTTTTGTTGCGCGCACACTGGTTTCGAGCTGCCGACGTTCACGACGCTCCTTTGGTGCTTTTAACTCAGCTTCATCGTGTTGCGACTGAGTTTGATCCTGCTCAGAGGCTTGCTGTGAAACTTGGTCTTTTTTATTGCCTGACTTACGACGACGATTGCGACGACGATTTTCAGAACCTTTTGCCGACGTTTTGTCTTGCTGATCAGCATTGTCAGCTTCTGGTCCTTTAGTCGCTTTAACTTCTTCGTTCAACGCGTCCTGCTTATCACGTCCCTGATTACGGTCTTGGTTGCGACCATTATTACGACCACGTCCTTGATTGTTATTGCGACGACGATTGTTATTACGGCGCTGATCACCACGCTGGTTGCGCTGACCTGACTTTGCTTGGGACTCTTTCTTCTCAGTCTTCTGTTCGCCTTCGTCGCTTGCAAAGAGAGCCTTAAACCAAGCACCTAAACGGCTGAGTAAGCCAATTTGTGCGACTTCACCAGCCTTTTTAGTGACTGCTGGTTGCGGGGTAGGTGCCGGCGGCACAGGTGCAACTAAAGTTTTAAGTGCTGGTTCATCCGTTGCTTTTTCACGCGGCGCCGAGAATTCAACCTCTTTAATATCCGCTGCTTGCAACAGCTTATAACTCTGAACGTCGGTTAGTTCATCTTTACGAATTCGAGCAACATCAAAGTGAGGTGTTTCTAAGTGCTGATTCGGAATCACTAAGATGTTTACTTTGTTACGTTCTTCGATGACACGCAGCGCAGAGCGTTTCTCGTTTAATAAGTACGTTGCAACAGTCACAGGAACTTGTGCGTTAACTTGCGCCGTGTTGTCTTTTAATGCTTCTTCTTCAATTAAACGCAACACCGAGAGGGCTAAAGACTCGTCACCACGAATCGTGCCTTGCCCATCACAACGAGGACAGACGTGGTTCGATGACTCACCGAGTGAAGGGCGTAAACGCTGACGACTCATTTCTAATAATCCGAAACGAGAAATGCGCGCGGTTTGAACGCGGGCACGGTCTTGCTTCAGTGCATCACGCAAGCGGTTTTCGACTTCACGCTGATGCTTTGGTGGCGTCATATCGATGAAATCGATCACAATTAACCCGCCGACGTCACGTAAACGTAACTGTCGTGCAATTTCATCGGCTGCTTCTAAATTGGTTTGCAAAGCGGTTTCTTCAATGTCACCGCCTTTCGTCGCTTTCGCTGAGTTAATGTCAATTGACGTTAACGCTTCAGTTGGGTCGATGACGATTGAGCCACCCGATGGCAGGCGAACTTCACGCTGGAACGCTGACTCGATTTGGCTTTCAATTTGATAATGGCTGAACAGCGGGATTTCACCCTGATAGCGTTTGACCCGGTTCATGAAGTCTGGACGAACGATTTTAATATGTTCGCGTGCTTGCTCATAAATTGTGGCGTCATCAATCAGAATCTCACCGATATCCCGACGTAAATAATCGCGAATTGCGCGGAAGATTACGTTCGATTCTTGATGCACTAAAAATGGAGCAGGGCGCGTTGCTGAGGCTTGCTCAATAGCTTGCCAGTGGTGCAACAACACATTCAAGTCCCAGGCTAACTCTTCCGCCGACTTACCAACGCCAGCAGTCCGTACAATTAGGCCCATGCCGTCAGGTACTTCCAGGGTTGATAAGGCGTCTTTTAATTCAGAACGCTCATCACCTTCGATACGACGTGAAATACCACCCGCACGCGGGTTATTTGGCATGAGTACTAAATAGCTACCCGCTAATGAGATAAAGGTAGTCAGCGCAGCGCCTTTTTGACCACGCTCTTCTTTATCGACTTGAACAATGACTTCTTGGCCTTCGGAAATTACATCTTTAATGTTCGGACGGCCTTTAAAGCTGTATCCGTCAGGGAAGTAGGTGCGGGCGATTTCTTTCAGAGGTAAGAAGCCGTGACGCTCTGCGCCATAATCGACAAAAGCAGCTTCTAAGCTTGGTTCTACGCGGGTAATCTTACCTTTGTAAATGTTTGATTTTTTCTGTTCGTGACCAGGACTTTCGATATCTAAATCATAGAGGCGTTGACCATCGACCAACGCTACACGCAACTCTTCTTGCTGCGTGGCATTAATTAGCATTCTTTTCATATTGTGTGACTCATACTTTTTTTAGGGTACGAAATCACAACACTGTACCGCCGGAGACGGTTCTGTTCCGTTGCTAAAGGACTTACCGGCACCGTATATGTTTTGCTGGTGCGCGCTTTTTGGGTAAGCGGTCTCTATGCTATTTGTATG
>JAMCWV010000129.1 GCA_023481025.1 Gammaproteobacteria bacterium | reverse complement strand
AGGAAGAACAATAATAATGTAGGAACTAGCGACAATCGTTCTCGAATTCACCCTGGGGGGGTGTGCGGGTTCAAATCAAGGCGATGATTTCATCGCCTTTTTTATTTTCTTCTGTCCAGTCATCCATCTCTTAATGCTGAAAACACCAGAATACGTTATCCTATAGGGTAGTTTGCATGTTGCAGACGATTGGTATTATCCATTGTTGAATTTGCTATAGGGTAAGCATCATTTTATGACGCGTATTAAAAAGTCTCGCAAACCGGGTCCGCTCGCGCCGCGCAAAGTAGAGCGGCCGCAAGACGCAGTTGCCAAGCCAGCACCCAAATCGAAAGAAAAAGGGAAGGGGCAGAAGGCTGGTAGTCGTTATGCTGAAAATCAGCAGACGAAATCGTCAACGGCAGTTAAGAATCATCGAGACGCGCGTTTAGGTTCGAAAAAACCGATTGCGTTAGGCGCTGCTGCAGCAAAAGCAATGACGCCAGAGCAAGAATTTCGGCAATTGGAAAATGACCGCAAATTGCAAGATTTATTGGTCAAACTTGAATCGGGTTACGTACTGAATAAACTCGACCAGCATTATGTCGATGAAAAACTTGACCGTTATCAAGAGCTGGCCGCGCAGCTAGGTATTGACTTAGACGCGTTCGATGAAGACGAAGACAGCGACGCCAACGAGGAATATGAAAGCCGTGGTGAAGTATTCAGTAGCGTTGATGAATTTGATTTCGACTTCAATAATGAAGACGACGAAAAAGAGGTGTAACACGTGTTACTGTGGGTTTTATTGGGTATAGGTATTGCAATTATTGCTGCGTTGAGTGTGTATGCAGGATTACTGTTGTCGCGATTACGCGATCAGAAGTCCGCACTAGCGGCTGCGCAGCAAAAGCGACATGACTATTTGCACGAAAGCATTTACACCATCGCGTTGGCAATGCAACAAGACCAATGCCCATTGTCAGAAGGCTGTATTCGTCTTTCCGTCTTGCTCGATAATTTACCCGACGCGGAACAAGCCGATTACGCGAAACGCTGGCCGGCGATTCATGAGATGTATGAGCGGATTAAGCACATGCCCACGCATGAAGCACGGAAAGAGTTTCCGAAAAAGGAAATCCGCAAGCTTGATCTTGAACGTGAAAGCTATGAAGTCGAGATGGAAGCTGCGATTCAAACCGATGTTGCCACGTTACTGGTGTGGGTGAAAGAGCGCCGCTAGGCGCTACAATCATCTAGCCAAGTGCCGGTTACTGATCGTGACGATAGACAGTTCCGGCTTTCATGACAAAACTAATCTGACGCAAAATGCTGATGTCGGTCAGTGGATCCCCGCTGACGGCGACGAGATCGGCGTATTTTCCAGTACTGACGGTTCCAAGCTGATCCTCAGCACCCAATAAGATGGCCGCATGGCGCGTTGCTGACATTATCGCATCCATCGGTGTCATTCCCGCTTCAACCATATAAACAAATTCACGGGCGTTTTCGCCATGGTCAAACACGCCAGCGTCGGTACCGAAAGCAATCTTCACCCCAGCCTGATAGGCACGACCAAAGGTGTTTTGGATGAGTGGCCCGATGGTACGTGCTTTGACTTCCACTTGCGGTGGGAAATAGCCTGGAATCTCAGCGCGCTCTGCGACTGACTTTCCAGCGGTAATGGTCGGCACATAGTAAGTACCGTGATATTTCATCAATTCAAAGACTTCGTCATCCATGTAGGTCCCATGTTCAATCGAGTCGACGCCGGCGCGAATTGCGCGCACCATGCCGTCTTTACCATGGGCGTGAACGGCGACTTTCATGCCGTAATCGCGCGCGGTGGCGACAATTGCTTCGAGCTCGTCATTCATAAATTGTGGATTGTCGCCAGAGGCCGCTAAGCTAAGAACACCGCCTGTTGCAGTAAGTTTAATCAGATTCGCACCTTCCTGATATCGAGCCCTCACCGCTTGCCGAGCTTGGTCGGTGCCATTGATGACGCCTTCCATGGGGCCGGGTGTTTCGACTAGGCCTTGGCGATAGCCATTGCTTGGATCAGCGTGTCCCCCCGTGGTTGCTAATGATTTTGCCGCAGTATAAATGCGTGGACCATCGACAATGCCACTATTAATCGCATTTCGCAGCGCTACGCTGGTGGTAAAGCTATCGCCTAAATCACGCACTGTAGTGAAACCTGCTTGCAGGGTCAGTTGAGCAAAGTGTGACGAGCGAAAAGCGACATCCGCAGGGTTATGGGTAAAGCGGTGCAAATAGGAGCCAGGCTCGGACTGTGAAGTGAGATGGGTATGCATGTCGATAAACCCTGGCATGACAGTTTTTGCCGAGAGATCAATCACGGTGTCTTCGGCGGTCGGTTCGGTGAAACCTCGTTCAATGCCCTGAATCTTGTCATCGACAATGCGAATGGTGACGTTTTCTTGCACCGTTGTACTTGCACCGTCAATTAGGCGACCAGCATGCACTAGCGTGTCAGCGGATGCGGGTAACGCCGCCATAAAGGCAAGGTAGCAGGCGCTCAGCACAGTGATCGGAAGTCGTTTTTTCATGGTGATTCCTCGTTGTGTATTTTTATTATCGTTGATGCTGTTTTATTGCAGTGTAGCTTATTTCTTTTGTCGGCGACGAAACCGGCAGATTAATTACACCGTACTTCACCTTGCCACTTGATAAACGTTATACTGATAACCACATAACTTATATTCTTTGTCGATGGATCAGCAAGAGAACACGATCGATTGAACACGATGTAATGCCAGAGCATTGCTTGTAAATGGCCGAATTAAAGGCCTTTTTTGACTGAGAGTCGCCTATGTTTTTCCGCGGAATTCGCGAAGATATCGCCAGCGTATATGCTCGAGACCCTGCTGCTCGTCATTTCTTTGAAGTGCTTACGAATTATCCTGGCCTGCATGCCATTTGGATTCATCGTTTGAGTCATTGTCTTTGGAATTGGCGATTGAAATGGCTAGCGCGTTGGATTTCGACGATTGCGCGCTGGTTTACCGGTGTCGAAATCCATCCGGGCGCTAAACTTGGCCGCCGTTTCTTTATTGATCATGGTATGGGCGTAGTGATTGGTGAAACTGCCGAAATTGGTGATGACTGTACGCTCTACCATGGCGTTACCCTTGGTGGAACAAGCTGGAAGCACGGCAAACGCCATCCAACGCTTGCTAATGGCGTGGTGATTGGAGCTGGCGCAAAAGTTCTTGGGCCACTGCAAATCGGTGAAAACGCACGAATTGGCTCGAATGCGGTGGTGGTCCGTGATGTCCCAGCCGGCGCAACGGTCGTCGGTATTCCGGGGCGGATTGTCAGTCAATCGCGAGTTCCAGCAGAGCAGGACGATGGCGAGTCAGAGCGCCGGGCTGAAATTGCCAAGAAATACGGCTTCGATGCCTATGCTGTATCGCGTGACAACCCAGATCCCGTAGCGACCGCGATGGGAAGAATGCTCGATCATGTCCACGTATTAGACGCCCGAGTGGCGGAAATGTGCAAAACCATTAATCGCATGGGTGGTAATGTTTGTGGTGATTTACCGCCGATTGAATTAGAAGACGAAGATATTTTACAAGCGGAACGAGAAGCAGCGCGTCAACGTCAGCAAGACGCAGCGAGTGACCACGACGTGACCGAAAATCCGCATCAAGAGGATAAGCCATGATCGTACCTACACGGTTTGAAAATAACGCGGACAGCATTGGTTATACGCCGCTGGTCAAACTATCACGTGTGCTCAGTGCCAGCGCAAAGGCAAATGTCTATGCAAAAATAGAAAGTCGTAATCCTGCGGGCAGTGTCAAAGATCGTTTGGGTCTCGGCTTAGTTCGTCAGGCTGACGCCGATGGAGCACTGGCCAAAGGCCAAGAGCTGATTGAGGCAACCTCAGGCAATACCGGTATTGCATTAGCAAGTGTGGCAGCCGCCAAAGGCTACAAAGTCACCTTAGTCATACCCCGTTCGGCGAGCTTAGAGCGGCGCAAGCTGATGAAAGCGCTGGGGGCTAACATTGTTCTGACACCGGCTGAAAATGGCATGAAAGGCGCGCTTGTTAAAGTGGCGGAGATGATGCAAGCCGAGCCAGAACGTTTTTACTTTACGCGTCAATTTGAAAACCCGGCGAATCCTGCCATTCACCAGCAAACCACCGGGCCGGAAATTTTCCATAGCCTCAATGGTGACGTCAATATTTTTGTCGCGGGTGTGGGCACTGGCGGAACCTTAACGGGCGTTGGGCGTTATTTTCAAGAAATAGGCCACGCATTAGACATTTGGGCGGTGGAGTCGGCAGACTCGCCATTGATTAGCCAAACCCTTGCGGGCGAGGAATTAACTCATGTGGCGCATAAAATCCAAGGTATTAGTGCTGGCTTTGTGCCGCAAAATCTCGATCTGAGCTTGATTCACGGCACCCAACGCATCAGCAATGATGAAGCATATGCCATGGCGCACCGGCTGATGCGCGAGGAAGGCATTTTAGCTGGTATTTCTTCAGGCGCCGCGGTGGTTGCGGCTGACCGAATTGCCAGTTTACCTGAGTATGCGGGGAAGAATCTGGTGGTTATTCTACCGAGCTCAGCGGAGCGCTATTTAAGCACTCCGTTATTTAAGGATCTCTTCACTGCTGAAGAACTTGAACCCTAATTGCTCGAACGCGTTATTTTTTGCTGCTCACGCGAATTCGAGGCTTATCCTTACTGGGCTTTAATGCGGCCAATTCTTCCGGTGTTTCTAAGCCACTGCGCAGCCGGTGCGTATCCGGCTCATAGCGATTGAACAGCTCGTCTTTCACTGTTTTCACCCAAATCGGCACACCGACAAAATATCCGGCGCGGCCAATAGCATGCGCTGCAATCGGAGCAGTAATAAAGATAAACATAATCACCGCGAGCGCTTTCGCCATGACCACGAGATCATTAAAGTGCAGCATTGCGGCGGTCATCATTAACGCCACGCCAAGTGCCCCAGCTTTGGTGCTCGCATGCATGCGTGTCAGTAGGTCGGGTAGACGTAAAATGCCGACTGCGGCGAGCAGGGTAAATAAGCCACTCGAC
>JAMCWV010000251.1 GCA_023481025.1 Gammaproteobacteria bacterium | reverse complement strand
GCTGCCATTGATGAAGCCGATGTGGTGTTGTTTTTGGTGGACGCTCGTGAAGGCGCCAACGCTGCTGACGAGTTTATTGCTGAGTATCTGCGTAAACAAGACAAGCCAGTTTACCTGGTTGCTAACAAAGTCGATGGCCTCGACGGCGATGCCGCAGCGGCGGACTTCTATGGTCTTGGCCTTGGTGAAGTTTTTCAAATCGCAGCTGCGCACGGTCGCGGTGTATCGCAATTGTTGCGTGAAGTACTTGACCCGCTCGCACTCGAATTTCCAGAGATGCTCGAACAAGCCCGTCAGGCTGACGTGCAAACCGAGCTAACCGAGGAAGACGCTGAAGCTGAAATTGAACGCTTACAAGCGCAGCCAATCAAGCTTGGCATTATCGGCCGACCGAATGTCGGGAAGTCGACATTAACCAACCGGATACTCGGTGAAGATCGCGTCGTGGTCTACGACATGCCAGGTACCACACGCGACAGTGTCTTTATTCCCATGGAACGCGATGGTCGCGAGTACGTGTTAATCGATACTGCAGGTGTGCGCCGCCGAGGCCGTATTGATATGGCCGTTGAAAAATATTCAGTGGTGAAAACATTACAAGCCATCGAACAAGCGAACGTGATCATATTGGTGATTGATGCTCGCGAAGTGATCAGTGATCAAGACTTAAATCTCCTTGGCTTCGTGTTGAACGCCGGTCGCTCTGTGGTGATCGCTGTGAACAAATGGGACGGCATGGAACAGGAAGCGAAAGATCGGGTGAAAAGCGAATTAGACCGTCGCCTTGGTTTCGTTGATTTTGCCCGTATTCATTTCATTTCTGCCCTGCATGGCACGAACGTTGGCCATTTGTTCGAATCGGTGCAAGAAGCCTATGCGAGTGCGACACAGCGTGTCGGAACTGCACACTTGACCAAGATTATGGAAGCGGCGCAAGAAGACCACCAGCCACCATTGGTGCGCGGTCGTCGCGTGAAGCTGAAGTTTGCGCATGCGGGCGGATATAACCCACCTTTAATCGTGATTCATGGCAACATGGTGAACGAACTGCCGGTGAGTTATAAACGTTATTTGATTAACTACTTCCGGAAATCGCTAAAACTGATGGGAACGCCAATTCAAGTCGAGTTCCGTACCAGTAAAAACCCGTATGAAGGCCGCAAGAACTCATTGACCTTGTCGCAGCAACGCAAGCGGAAGCGCTTAATGAAGTTTGTGAAAAAGAAATAATCTCGCATTCATCGGATGAGTGACAAAAAGGGCCGTCAGTTTTGCTGACGGCCCTTTTGCCTAACTGATTTGCGCATTTGTAACATTGCGCACAAGCCGTTGACTACTGTGCTTGTGACGGTGCTTCGTGGGCGTTCAGTGCGTCAACGTCAAAGTCATTGAAAACATAATCGGTTAAACAGTAGTCGCAGGTTAGACGTAATTCGCCTTTTTCGGCAATGATGTCGTGTAGCTCTGCCGCGGGAACGCTGCGCAGTGCAATTTCGGTACGTGCGCGCGAACAACCACAAAAGAAGCGGACGTTGTGCTCTGGATACAACTCGACGTCTTCTTCGTGATCATGGCGGTGCAAGACTTGCTCAGTTGGCAAGTTAAACAGCTCTTCGGCCGTTAATGTCGCTGCAAGTGTCGATAAATGATCGAAGCCCTCGGTGTCTTTGTCACTTGCTGGCAGAACTTGGAGGAAGAAGCCACCAGCAAACCCCTGTTCTGGTTCAGTGAACAGCCAAACCTTAGTCGGCAACTGCTCAGATTGCTCGAAATAGGCTTCAATAGTGCTAGCAAGGCTGTCGCCTTCAATACCAACCACACCTTGATATTCTTCACCGTGCTCAGGGCTTAAGGTAATGACAAGGTATGCGCCTTCGCCAACGAGCCCTAGAAAGCTGTCATCTTTCGGTGTGTCGGTTAAGCGAGCGACACCGCGCAACGCTTGATCGTGGCTACCATTGACGGTGGCATAGTTGAGTGGGCCATTACCCTGAATCTGCACATTAATATGGCCTTCGAACTTCAACGTTGCGGTGAGAAGACTGGTTACGGCCATGAGTTCACCCAGTAGTTTCTGCACGCCCACTGGATAATCGTGGTTGGCGATTAGCGCTTGATAACTTTCCTGCAAACGGACTAGTTCGCCACGCACATCGTGGTTGCGAAACGCAAAACGGGCAATAATATCCGTGCTGTGCATAATGGGTCCTCGTGTCACTACTGGTGTTTAAACTTAATGAGTTCGCGCCGCTGCTTTTTGTCAGGACGCTGATCGGGGTGCGGATTATACAGTGAATTCAGTTTCCGCGCTGCAGCATTTTCTTCGCGCTTTTTAACACTCTCAGGGGTTTCCTCGTAGAGTAACTGAGCTTCCGGTGCGCCACGGCGTTGGTCGCTGAGTTGGCGGACAATGACTTCAAGGCGATCGGTACCGCGAGGCACATTAATCAGTGCATTCAGCTCGACTGTTTTGGCGGGCTTACTGCGCTGGCCGTTGTAGGTGACTTTGCCGGCTTGGATGGCGGTACGGGCTAAACCGCGCGTTTTGAAAAAGCGTGCTGCCCACAGCCATTTGTCTAAGCGGATAGTGGTCTCGTCATTGCCTGACATGCCATGCCCCATCGAAAGAAATTAAGTCAACGAATATTAACATGATTCCTTACATTTTTTTACCTGAATACACGTTGTTGTTCTGACATTAGCAAGCTAGAATGAAAATCTTATAACAAAAATTCAATAGGCCGGTTGCAGGCAAGGGTTTATGAAAAATTTCCTCTCATCAGGGTTACGCCTTGGTGTCAGTGGTCGCGGCGGACTCGCCGCAGTAGGGGCATCGACAATCGCGACAACGGCAATGCTGTTGGGCGTCGTCTTGCTTATACTCATTGCGATTCAGGTTGCACTGCTGACCCTTCGAGTTTTTACACCGGCTGATGTGACACCTATCGCTGTTTCGTCAAGTAGTCAACAATCGTCGAGTCAGCAAACGAATTCTCAGGGCGTGAATGACGTTCGCAGTTTGCATTTGTTCGGTGAATTTGGCGCCCAGCCGGCTCAGCAAGCTCGCCCGACGGCCGCACCTGAAACGACTTTGAATATTCGCTTAATTGGTGTAACCGCTAGTAACAATCCTGATCTTTCCGCCGCTATCGTGCAACAAGGCAATAACCAAGTTGTGTACATTATCGGCGAAACGATTCAGTCGAGCCGAGCTGTGGTCCGTGAAATTCACGTCGACCGTATATTGATTGAAAACGCCGGCCGTATGGAAACTTTGTACCTATATGGCCGCGATGACTTTACCCCTGAATTTTCTTCCACTCGGCCTAGCGCCCAAGCCGCTGCACAAACGCGTGGTTCGAGTGTACCCGCGCAAGCACCGGCGCAGTTAACCGGCACACCAGAAGTGATGATCGACAACGTGATGGAATTAATTTCGATCACGCCCCATAGCGAAGCAGGTGAATTAGTTGGCTATCGCTTAAGCCCGAAGTCAAACCCGGAAATTTTTCGGGCAGCAGGGCTACGCGATGGCGATATCGCCATTATGCTCAACGGCTATGATTTGACCAATGCAGCAGAAGCGATGTCGCTGATGCAAAGTTTAGAGTCGCTCACACAGGCAACCATTGTGGTATTACGTGCTGGTGAGCCGGTGACTCTTGAACTCCGAATTCCAAACGAATAGGTACAACCATGCGTCTTTTATCTCAACTACTAGGCTTAACACTTGCGGCGAGTTTAGCGCTAGTGCCAGCTGCTGCTATTGCTGAAGAAGAGTTTTCAGCGAGCTTTATGAACACAGAAATTGCCGAATTTATTCAGTCGGTCAGCCGCAACCTGGAAGAGACGATTATTATTGACCCTGAGGTGCGCGGGCGAATTAACGTCCGTAGCTACAATGTCATGAGCCGCGACCAGTATTATGCGTTTTTCCTGAATGTGCTGGAAGTATATGGGTTCGCTGTCGTGCGCATGGACAACGGTGTGCTGAAAGTTATTCGTGAGCGCGACGCACGCACGAAACCTACACCGGTGGTCGATGACGATAGCTACAGTGGTGATGAGTGGGTCACGCGAGTGATTGCGGTGCAGAACGTCTCGGTGCGAGAACTTGGTCCATTACTTCGCCAGTTGAATGAACAAGCGAAAGGCGGCGCGGTGATGACTTACGACCCGTCGAACGTGATTATGTTGTCTGGCCGAGCGGAACTGCTGAACCGTCTTGTCGACATTATCCGTCGGGTAGACCAAGCGGGTAATCAAGATGTTGAAGTGGTGCAATTACAACATTCATCAGCCGCAGAAATGGTGCGGATTGCGCAAGCGGTGTTTCAACAGCAGGGCAGTAACGTGCCAGAAATGTTAGTCCCGCGCATTGTTCCGGACGAACGGACGAATCGAGTATTAATTAGTGGTGAGCCACGTGCACGCGAGCGAGCAATTCGTTTGATTAAGCAGCTCGACACTGAAATGGAAACGACGGGCAATACTCGAGTCTATTATCTGCGCTATGCCAAAGCGAATGAAATGGTCGACCTACTTCGGGGCATGACTCAGTCGATTTTGGCCGAACAGCGCTCACAAAGTGGCAGTGGTCAAAGTGCTCAAGCAGCACCCCGTGGCCGTACCGGTACTGAAATTAGCATTGAAGCGCATGAACCAACGAATGCTCTAGTCATTACTGCTCAACCTGACATGTTGCGCGCCCTTGAAGGCGTGATTAATCAGCTCGATATTCGCCGAGCCCAAGTTCTGGTTGAAGCGATTATTGTTGAAGTATTTGAAGGAGACGGTGTTAACTTCGGCATTCAATGGGTGAGCGAAGACATTGGCATGATGCAACACAGCAATGGCCAAATGGTTCCAATTGGCCAGCTCGGTATTGCGGCCGAAGCGGCGCGCACGCAGCGCGGTGCAGAAACCGAGCGGGTCGATAATGCGGGTAACCGTTATACTACTCGTGAACCGGATCGCCGCGGTGACTACACCATGTTGGCTAGCTTACTGGGCAATGCCAATGGTCTGTTGATGGGAACCGTTCAAGACGGTTGGGCTGCCGTTATTCAAGCGGTTGCAACCACCACGAACTCAAACATCTTGTCGGCGCCAAGCATTACTACTCTGGACAATAATCGCTTCAACCAGA
>JAMCWV010000207.1 GCA_023481025.1 Gammaproteobacteria bacterium | reverse complement strand
CACCACAAACCCGAAGAACTCCAGAAAACGGCTTAGGAAGCGGGTCTCAATCAGCACGCCTAACTGCTCTTTTGGTGTGCGATAATCTTCGTCTTGAAAATGCTTGAGCACATCAGGGAAGGCAGTATGTAGTGGCCAAGTAGAACTAGCCACCAGTTTATAGTTAATTCAGTGCTATGCTAGGCTCTCAACAGGTGCTGAGCCAGACGAGGTATTTTTATAAACAGGGCCAAGCTGTTTTTCTGAGAGACTCCTTTTGTTCGCCTTAGCCTTGATAGGTATTTTTGTGTACTTAAACTGGGACAAACTTGATAAGGCGACCCAAAACCAAGAAAAGATAATAACGGTTGATTGCAACCTTCTTGCTTTATATCGCTCTTTAATTAGCAGAAGATCGCACTCAATCTCCAAACGAAGTGCGGTAAACTGTGTTGACGGGCCAGTGCACTAGCAGTGGACCCCATGCTCCAAACGATGGATCAATCGTAAGACCTGCTGGAGGTCGATAGTAGTACACAGACTCTCTATCGGGGAATGCGTATCTAGGGCTGGGCATGGGGCTTGTAACCATGAACACGCAGCTTCCCGATTCCCCTCAAAAAGCAAGAGTGCGGCGTTGACAGCAATTATCAAAGAGTGAATCCGGTCACTCTCAGCTGTGGTAAAGCGTTTATGTTTGCGCCGATTCAAAGCTGCTGAGTCTGGTAATTTAAGCACTTGTCTGATTACTGAATCAGTGAATCCCGTAACCTGACTAACTTGCTTAATCATTGTCGGCTCGAAGCCGCGATGGATAAGTGCGAGAATTTCATTATCCGCAGAGGGCAAATTCAGTTCGTCCCAGAGTGTCATTACTGGAGGTTGTGAGGGGAACCAAGCTTTTGGTGTATATGGGGACATTACTATTCTCCGCCATTTATTGGGATCCATGCTTCATTTTTTGCTAGTGAAGCCTCACCTGCAAATAGAGCTCGATTGTTAACTAGTGTCTCTTTCGGAGTCCGCTACCATCCGCTTTATCAGTTCCTCTGGAAAAATGCTAAGCTCGCCGGTGACCTTTCCGTCAAAAATCAAACCATGACATCGATAAGAGTTCCATTAAATTGTAGTCCTTTATTTTGGTAAAAGTAGCCAAGTTACTCTCATAACGGTGATTAGTAATTTGAATCCTGAATTGAGAGTCTAAATCCACATATAAGTATGATACTTTATTACACGAGTTTCGACGAATTTAAGCTAGATGTCACGATTGAGTATGATACTTTATTTTTTTTAGTGCCAGTTTTCAGCAACGACAAATCAACAGCTTACGAATCATTTAGTATGATACTTTATTACTATCCCACACCTTTTTGCTCAGTAGTAAAGACGCCGACCTCGTACTCTATTTCGGCGGCATCAAATCGAGTCGTCAAATTCATTTCATCGACAGAAAACCAAACATGACTGCACGAGAGTCGTTTTAATGCGGGGCCCAAATAAACACAAAAATTATAATGCTGAACTTCACCGAACTCCTCTGAAACCATGCGTTCGGTAACAGGACTAGGAGTCAGGGAAAAGCTGCGAGGACTATCGTTTGTGAAATATCTAACGGCGCTCACGAAACCATTGATTCGATCTTCAGTGGTCGAGGGTACTCCATTCATTCGCATCGACACGGAGGACTTATGTAAAGCCATGTCGTACTCTTCTTGTGCGGCGGTTGAGGTTGCTAACTCGGCGGCATCAAATGAAATATGATAATTACCGATTTCATCCAAAGTAAGTTGAACGACATTATCGTTGTGCGAATTATCGCTTTCATCGACTGTCAACGCACTTGCAGTTAATGGTGCTATCGTTAACGAAGAGGCGAGGATAAGAGAGTTGATACTAGCAAATTTCATGTTCTGTTCCCTGTTTTTGTATATTTATCGTCCTTTGATTATTAAAGTTACATTTCTCTGAAAGTGCAAGATAAAAATAATCAGCCTATATTTACCCACTAACGCCTGCCGGCAAAGCCAACGACTATATTTGCACCCTTCACACTAGGCATAGGCGAAGTAATGACAACCCGATGACAGCATGGTGAATAGCTCGTGACGACACTGTCATATTAAGATCATAAAGTTGCGTTATAAAGGTCATGAATTCACCACAGGGTGCTCAATCATGATCTCTAAAAAGCTAATTAAAGCATTGTTTTTACTCGCTTTATCGACATTGCTATTGTTCGTGAGCGGCTGTCAGCCGGCAGGCGATTTAGGCAACCGTGACAATCCAGTAAGGCTTTACTTCACTCCCTCTGTTGATGCTGACACGATTGCCAGCAACTCTCGTGAATTTATTCGTTTCTTAGAAGAAGAAACGGGCGACTACTATGTCACGGGAATTCCCACTAGTTACATTGCTGTCGTCGAAGCCTTTGGTTCGGGACGCGCAGATATTGGTGCAATGAACTCCTTCGGCTACTTGATGGCCAATGAGCGTTATGGAGCGCGAGCGCATCTTCGGATGATTCGCCATGGTGTCGATTATTACCAAGGACAAATTGTCGTTCGCGCTGACAGCGATATTCATACGCTCGAAGATTTACAAGGCAAACGTTTTGCCTTTACCGACCCAGCGTCGACGTCGGGCTACTTCTTCCCGTTAAAAATGATTCGCGAAGCCGGTATAAACCTCGGTAATGAAACGTTCGCTATGAAGCACGATAGCGTCATTACCATGGTCTACCAAGGCCAAGTCGATGCTGGCTCTGCATATTATTCGGCGCCAGCAGCTGACGGCACGATTCGAGACGCTCGACAGCGGGTGATGACTCAATTCCCAGACGTTGAGGAACGCGTGCGTATTTTAGCGGTGACCGACAGAATACCGAACGACCCTTTCGTGTTCCGCAAAGACCTGCCTGAAGACATTCGCGACCGCTTTATCGATGCTGTGAAGAAATTTCTTGATACGGAAGAAGGTCGCACTATCTTTCGCAATATCTACAGTGTTGAGGGATTGGTGGATGCAACAGACGCAGACTACGACCCGCTGCGCGACATGATTCGCGCAATTGAACTCGATACCAACCGACTCTTACTGTAGGACGTGCACATGCATTTATTAACCGCCGACAAGCTAGTAAAAACCTATCCGAACGGCACGCAGGCACTGAAAGAGGTGAGTTTTAGTGTCGACGAGGGCGAGTTTTTGGTTGTGATTGGTTTGTCGGGATCAGGCAAGTCGACATTGTTGCGATGTATCAATCAGTTGCATCCAGTGACGAGCGGAACCATACAGTTTGAAGCGAATGAGCTGAATCGACTACAAGGAAAGGCGTTGCGCCAGCGGCGTAGTCGGATAGGAATGATTTTTCAGCAATTCAATCTTATCCCGCGCAAAACCGTGCTCACCAATGTGTTAGCTGGCGCGCTCGCAACAACCCCGGTTTGGAAATCGCTGTTGGGCCTCTATTCTGCAGAGCAAAAAAAGCAAGCGATGAAATACCTCAGCATCGTCGGCCTTGATCATAAAGCTTACGTGCGGGCGGACAATTTGTCAGGGGGGCAGCAGCAACGCGTTGCTATCGCTCGGGCTTTGATGCAACAACCGAAGATTTTACTCGCTGATGAGCCCGTGGCTAGCTTAGACCCGGCTACCTCCCATTCAGTGATGAAATATCTGCAAAAGATTAACCAAGAACTCGGTGTGACGGTGATTTGTAACCTGCATTTCTTATCTCTTGTGCGCACTTACGCCACCCGGGTCATTGCGCTTAAAGACGGCTATAAAGTTTACGAAGGCTCGCCTTCAGACATTGACGAACAGTGGTTTCAGACCATTTATGGTGAAGACGCTGTCGAAGTGAGTATTAACTGATGGACAAGAATCAAGACGTACAAGAAACGATGCATGTAGCCATGCCAGTCTCGCGTTATCAAGCGACGATCAAAGCCTGGTGCATTGACTCGGTTTTGTGGAGTTATAGCGTTTTCGTGCTGTACAAGCTCATGTACCAAAGCTGGTATTTAAATCTTCGCCACTTGGACTTTAGTTGGTCAGAGCCTTTATGGTGCGGCGTTGCCGGAGTTATGGTTGCCAGTGGGCTCATTTATACTCGGTTGTCTGTCGGTAAAGCCGTCACCGGTTTGATTGAATTTAAAGACGGCGAATCACTTTTTCGCACCGCGGCAGTGCGCTTGGGTCTCGTGTTTTTATTACTGACTTTTCTTGCGGGCTTGCAGGTTTCGCAAGTGTCGATGCGCGAATTTTTCTCTGATAGCGGCCTTGCTGGTGCTCAACGCATATTCACTGCCCTACTCACCCCGAATATGTCGATTTTTGAAGACGCATTATTTGCCGCCATTGAAACCGTCTACATGGCCTTTATCGCCACGGCGTTCGCGATACCGGTGGCCTTTATACTGGCGTTTTTCGCAGCTCGAAACCTGATGAAGCACTCGGCATTGAGTTTTGCTATTTATGCAACTGTGCGCTTTTTTATGAACCTCACTCGATCAATCGAGCCGCTGGTATGGGCGATTATCTTCTCGGTGTGGGTCGGTATCGGACCGTTCTCAGGGATGCTAGCACTGTTTTTACACTCAGTCGCATCACTCACCAAACTCTATTCCGAGCAAATAGAGGCGATTTCTGACGGCCCTGTCGAAGCGATGACGGCAACGGGTGCGCATCCGATTCAGGTCATTTGGTATGGTGTGGTACCTCAAATCGTGCTGCCATACTTGTCGTACACGATTTATCGCTGGGATATTAACGTGCGCATGGCAACGGTGATTGGCCTTGTCGGCGGCGGTGGCATCGGCACTATGCTCATGCAGTATCAAGGTCTCGCCCGCTGGAATGAAGTGGGTACCTTAGTGATCATGATTGCCGCTATTGTCTGGATAATGGATTATGCCTCAGCGAAGATAAGGGCGCATTTGAAGTAACCCTATAGTAAAACGCCCGCTTTGAAAGCGGGCGTTTTTGTTTGTTTGACTAAGCTCAAGAGGTTCAGGCTCTCGTCTTGCTGCCTTTATTGGCGTATCCTATTCAGTCACGTGAGCAATTTAATTAATCCACGAGACATTCTTGAATGGACCAACAACCGAATAACCCGCTGCATGGGCTAACCCTCGAAACAATCGTCACGCGCTTGGTGGAGTATTATCACTGGGAAGGTTTGGCTGAGCGGATTCCGATTAACTGCTTTGCGAACGACCCGTCAA
>JAMCWV010000062.1 GCA_023481025.1 Gammaproteobacteria bacterium | reverse complement strand
TACCGGGCGTACAAGCAACCTATTTTAGCCCAACCGCCAGCAGCCCAATTATTCGAGGCCTCGAAGGCCCTCGGGTTAAAATCGTACAAAACGGTTTGGACGTCGCTGACATCTCACGCGGTGGCCCTGACCACGCGGTCTCAACCGAAGCAAGCACAGCACAACAAATCGAAGTTCTGCGCGGCCCTGCAACCTTATTATTCGGCAGCGGCGCCAGTGGCGGTGTCGTTAACGTCGTTGACAACCGCGTCCCGCGTCAACCGATTGACGGTATCGAAGGTGCCTACACCCTGCGTTATAACAGTGTTGCCACTGAGCGTAGCGGTAGCTTTGAACTCAACGCCGGTAATGGCCGCTTTGCTTGGCATTTAGACGGCTTCAAACGCCGCGCCAACGACTACCGCGTGCCACGCTTCCTGCCCGGTGGGGAGCATCATGACGATCATGATGACCATGGCCATGCGCACGACGACCATGCACATGATCACCATGACGACCACGCTGCAGAATACACCCGCCGCATCGACAATAGCTTTACCGACGACCAAGGCGCAACCATTGGCGCTAGCGTCTTTTTCGATCACGGCTTTGCTGGCCTTTCATTCGGCCGCTTAGAGCGTGATTATGGCTTACCTGGCCATTCGCATGGCGGTGACGAACACGATCATGATCATGCGCACGACGATGAAGAAATTTTTGCTCGCATGCGCCAAGACCGCTTCCAAGCCATCAGCGGTTTAATCAATCCGATCCGTGGCATTGAGCGCCTTGAATTCAACTTCGGTTATACCGAGCTGACACACGAAGAGATCGAAAACGGCTTCGTCGAAACAGGTTTTAACCTTGAACAAACCGAGTTGCGTGTAATTGCGCGTCACAGCCCAGTTGCTGGCTGGCGTGGTGCGTTCGGCTTCCAGTACAGCCACCAAGACTACGACTCGTTCGGTTTTGAAGCTTACACCCCACATACCGAAACAGACCTGATGGGTATGTTCTGGATTGGTGAGCGCGAAATTCAGCCAGGCATGAGCTGGGAGCTCGGTGGTCGAATCGAAGCCGTTGAGTTACACAGCCATGGTTTTGAAGACTTAGAATACACGCCAATGAGTCTGTCGACCGGCCTTAACTGGCAAGTTGCGCCAAGCTTGAAAATCTCGTCAAGCGTAAGCTATAGCGAACGTGCACCGCACGCCAACGAGTTATTTTCAAACGGCCCGCACTTCGCGACGCGTAACTACGAAATCGGCGGTGTTTATTCCATCGCCCACAATGATCACTACCATGATCACGACCACGGTCACGGCGAGTACCATTACATGCTCACAGCCGCAAATCAGGCGCTCGACAAAGAACGCTCAATGAACCTTGATTTCGGCTTCCACTTCGAAGGCGACAAGTGGCATTTAGACACCAACTTGTTCTTTAACCGTGTGAACAACTTCATTTACCTGCACAACACAGGGTTAGTGAAGGGCGACCTCGACACTGAGTTATTCCATGACGATCACGGCCATGACCACGGTCACGATCATGATCACGACCATGCGCATAACATCGACGACCTGCCGGTTTTCCAATACCGTCAGCGCGGTGCTGAACTTTACGGCTATGAGATTTCCGGTCGCTACGTGTTCAACCAAAACTGGAAAGTGAACGGTTTCTCAGACTACACCCGTGCCGTATTCAGTAACGGCGGCAACGTACCACGCATTCCAGCACAACGGGTTGGTTTAAGCGGTATTTACACGCAAGAAAAGTGGGACGCAACGTTAGATTACGTGCACTATTTGGCACAAAACCGGACTGCTGAAAACGAACACAGCACCGACGGCTTTGGCTTGCTTGGCCTGCGTTTGAACTACTACCCAGGTTACATGGGCGGCCAAGACTTCGCGGTTTATTTCAAAGTCGACAACATCACCAATGAACTTGGCTATGCACACAGCTCATTCATTCGTGATTACGCCCCACTACCAGGCCGTAACATCGGTATTGGCTTCCGCGCGTCATTTTAATTGACGTGAGTTAACCGCCAGCAATCGCTGCAATCACAAAACGTCCGTAGAGCATTCGTTCTACGGGCGTTTTTTGTATGTCTTTTGCACCGGTCAGGGTTCGATTTTGGAAAAATTCCACTATACTTAACGTGTTCTAACACACGCAATTTACGTTCATACTTGCAATGGAGTTTCTATGCGCTTTCTGTCTCGTCGCTTGGTCATGCCGAATGACCTTAACTTTGCCGGCTCATTATTTGGTGGCCGAATTCTCGAATGGATCGATGAGGAAGCCTACATTTATGCCAGCTGCCAGCTCGACCAAAAAAGCTTAGTCACCAAACATATTGGTGAAATCACTTTTGACGCTTCAGCATTTCAAGGGGACGTTGTTGAGTTTGGCTTAGCGATAAAAGCAGCTGGGCGCAGCTCGTTAACCGTGACTTGCGTGGTGCGAAATAAGATCACCAAACAAAATATTTGTACCGCGGATGACATTGTTTTTGTCCACATCGACCCAGAAACACGCCGCCCGCAACCTCATGGCAAAACCAAAGAACAGCTCGACCAACAGCAGATCGACCTGCCCGGCTAGAAGGTTAGCAGGTTAGGAGGTGCGTATGTTTAAACAATTTCAAGGTAAACGCGCGCTTACGACATTAGCTGTCGCAGCAACCGTACTGTTTCTTACGGCCTGCAGTGACCCAAAAGTCACGCGCACAAATTATAACTTACTGTCAGTCGGCATGCACTATAACGAAGTGCAAGCGATACTCGGTGAGCCAACTTGGTGTGACAACATGCAGCGCCCCAACGAATGTCGCTGGGGCAACGATAACAAGCATATTCATGTGACGTTTGTGGCGCGCCGCGTGGTGAATACCGAAAGCAAAGGCTTAAACTAAGCCCTTGCATCGCTGGTAAACCCTGCTTCTAAAAAACACAGAGCTCCATTTCGGAGCTCTTTTCATTGCAATAAAAACGAAAACCTACTTACGCAAGAACGCGCCAGCGAAGGCCAATACCGGTGTTGCGGTTGGTTTGCCGTGTTGCCAGTCGCCACCTTCGACGCCGCTGCCGGCGATGTCGATGTGCACGTATGGAATCGGCTGGCTGCTATTACTGTCGTGCTTGTCTAAGCCGGCCACTTCATGCAAAAACGCCATCGGGAACTGGTGTCCACGACGAGTTGTTGCTGACGGGCCATTGTTCGAGCTCAGCAAGTCGTCGGCTTTTGTCCGTCCGCGCACAAAATCGAAGTCTTCACGACGGCTTGGCGACAGCTCGGCAGGGTCACACCACAACTCACCCGCATTCAATAAGGCGTCAACAAAACCGCCCTGACGCGCCGCTTTATTTGGTACTAGCGCCGTGTACGGACCTTTAGCTAACGCTGCGTGGCCGGTTAAAGTTGCAACCGTATACACGCTTGGCTTGGTTTCGCTCGCCGCTTCGCTAACTAATTTCGCCAGACAGTCGGCCATAACCAAACGCCCTTCTGCGTCAGTGTTACCAATGCGTACGCGCACACCAGAACGGCCAACAATAATTTCGTCACTAACAAACGCTAAAGCGCCAATGTTGTTCCGCACCACCGCCAGCTCAGCCACGACTTTCACCCCTTGTGGGCGAATGCCAGCAACAGCCTTCACAAAACCAGCGACGCCAGCAGCACCACCTTTGTCACGGCTCATACCGGCCATGTGACCGCCGGTTTTCAAATCTGCACCGCCGGTGTCATAGGTAATGCCTTTACCGACGAGCATTAAAGTTTGCTCAACGGCGCCTTCCGGCGTGTACTCTAAACGAATCACGCACGGACGCTGATGGGTACCAAACGACGCACGACCAACGGCGGCCAATAACGGATACTCGTGCTCAAGTTGCGGTTTGTCGTCAATCACGGTGACTTTCACCGGGCTGTTAGCAAACGCTTTTTGGCAATATTCGGCAAAGCGCAGTGGCGCCATGCGCTCTGGCTCGGTACCACATAAGTCACGCGCAACGCGACGGCCCGCTTCAACGGCTTGCAACCATTCGGCGCTAGTTTCTTCACTCATCGCACTGGTGCGAATCAAACCAACCTGCTGAATGCTTTCAACCTCGTCACCGAAGTGCTCGCGCGCTTCGAGTGGCTGCCAAATTCCTTGAGCAAAACCAAACCAAACCGCTTCCACCGCATGGGCAAAATCAGCTGCTAGTTGCTGGGCTTGTGTAGATGCTGGAACCCACAACAATGGCTTTTTCGCGCCGGCATCAACGGCGGCTGCCGCTGCACTGCGTGCTGCGTCATAGAAACGACGGACATCATCAAAATCACGATGTAATGGGCCCGTTGGCGCTAGAATCAAACGCTGGCTAGGCGCCTTGTCACACCACAAAACTTGAGTCGACGAAGCAACTTTGGCGTTTACGCGCTGCGCTGCAGCGACCGTGTCCGCAATCTCTGCTGGCAACGCACTGAGGTCGGAGGCAACCACCACCAAGGCGTCATAATCATTTCCAGCAGCCGCTAGGCTGTCGACTAAAACCAGTTCTGTGTTCATCATAAAAAATACCTCTTAATTTGTTCGCTTTGGCTTTCGCTTAAGACTGGCGGCGCCACAAGGTTCCTTCGGCGGTGTCTTCGAGCACAATCCCCATGGCCGTTAAGGCGTCACGTGCAGCATCGGCACGCGCCCAATCACGATCCTTACGGGCTGCATTGCGCTCTGCGATTAAAGCTTCTATTTGTGCCACGTCGTCGCTGTCGCCACCACGTAAAAACGCTTCTGGATCTTGCTCTAAAATGCCGAGCACAGCGCCGTATTCTTTCAGCAAGCCAGCTAATTCAGCCGCAACAACTGGGTTTTCAGCGCGCTGACGGTTCAATTCACGGGTCATGTCAAACAACAGTGACATGGCTTCTGGCACGTTAAAATCGTCGTTTAGCGCGGTGCGGAAACGCTCTTCATACAGCTCGCGTACGACCGCACTTGGCGTTGTCGGTTCAATGCCGCGCAACGCTGTGTATAAACGCTCGAGGCCAGCATGCGCCTGTTCTAAGTGCGCCTCAGAATAATTCAATTGGCTGCGATAATGCCCTGACAACAAGAAGAAGCGCACAGTTTCTGCGGTGTATGACTTCAACACGTCACGAATGGTAAAAAAGTTACCCAACGACTTCGACATTTTCTCTTGGTTCACTTGCACCATGCCGGTATGCATCCAGT
>JAMCWV010000031.1 GCA_023481025.1 Gammaproteobacteria bacterium | reverse complement strand
CGGCGACCTCCACAGTAATCACGCTCAGTTTAAGTGCAAAACGTTTTGTCATTGTTAATCTCCCTAACAATTTTTTTAAAAAATATATTTTTTAGTTATTCTTGCAATTTGCAAATTACGTCTCGAGATTGAAACGCAAGTGCAAGGTAACAAAGTAAAAATGGTTATTCAAGTACTTTGCCCCCATTCACCGAATCGTGCATTTTTTTCACACTGAACATTCGGTATACGCTAAATGTTAGGCCCTATGCTGGTTAGGGTTAACATTACGGCGAGCATGATAAAGCCTACCGCGCCCCCGATCAACAAGATAGCGATAGGTTCGATTAAGGCGAGGACACGTTTCATTTGTTCGCGTGCGTGATTACTGTGGAGGTCGCCGAGTTTCAAGAGCATCGCTGGTAGCTCGCCAGCACGCTCGCCGACTTTGAGCAGGTTCAAGCGAGTTTCAGGTATCCAACCCTGTTCAGCGAGAACCGCGGATAATGCGCGCCCTTGACGAATTGCCACTTGCGCGTCCGCCATTGCATGTTCAAGCTGAGGTAGTTTTAACGCGCCTTTGGACAACAGCAAGGCTTCTAGTAATGGTACCCGTTGTTGGGTCAATGTACCGAGTAAAGTTGCCCAGCGGCCAATATCTGAATTAATCAACCAAGGGCCAACCACTGGCATTTTACTCAGACTGCCGAGGACGCGTCGTTGCGTATCCGGACTTTGCCAAACCATCGCCAAAGCAATCACCACCGCGATGGCCACACCAAGCACAACGAAGCCGTTACTTTGCATCCACACCCCAGCACCAATCACCATCCGCGACAGCTCAGGGATATCGCTCGTTGGCCCGAGCATACCGGCAAAACGTGGCACCACCACCATAAGGATAGTGAGCACTGCCGCAATACCGACGGCTATCAATAACGACGGATACACGAGCGCGCTGCGAAATTCTTTGGCTAAGCGGTCTTCATACTCAAGTTGCCGCGATGCATCGGCAAACGCGCTACCAAGCTGGCCACTCGCCTCTCCGGCACGCACCAAACTAATAATATGCGGCGGCAACTCAAAGCCCACGGTATCAAAGGTGTCACCGAGCTTCTTACCACTTTGTAATGCACGATCAAGCTTTGCCAGCGGTAAACCCAGCGGATGTTTCGACCAAGCCGCCGCCAACGACGGGGTTAACTCGGCTAAAGAAACACCGGCTTCGAGCAGTGACGCAATTTCTGACAATAGCTGCGCCTGATCCGAACGCTTAATCCGCTTGCGGCCACTGAATAAACTAGCCGACGACGTGCCACCACTTTTTTGCTGGATACGCGTGACGGTAATGCCTTCTGCCGCAAGTTGCGACAATGCTTGTGCACGGCTCGCAGCAACTTGCTCGCCGCGGCGGCTTTTGCCTTTACTGTCGACACCTTCAAAATAAAAGGACTGGCTGGCGTTCTGGCTCACAGTTATTCATTCTCCAATGCAGCAACGCGCAACACTTCTTCCACCGTTGTTAGCCCCTGCCCTGCTTTCGCTAAGCCATCTTGGCGTAGACTGCGACGACCATCGCGATCAGCGATAGCCGTAATTTGCGCTAACGAGGCGCCACGGGCAATTTGATCGCGAATATCGGGACTAATGGTTACCAACTCATAAATACCCACGCGACCACTATAGCCAGTGTTCTGGCAATGGGAACAACCGGCGCTCGCTGCGTTGCTCCCTTCGTTCGGTGCACAATGCACACATGAGCGGCGCACCAAACGTTGTGCCATCACGGCTTGACAGGCAGCGGCAACTAAATAAGGCTCGATGCCCATATCAATCAAACGCGAAAACGCCGACAGGGCATCATTGGTGTGCAATGTAGCTAAAACTAAGTGGCCGGTTAACGCCGCTTGCATTGCAATTTCGGCGGTCTCGCGGTCACGGATCTCACCAATCATGATAACGTCTGGGTCGTGACGCAGAATGCTTCGTAGCGCGCGCGCGAAGGTGTAGTCGATATCCGCCTGCACTTGAATTTGTAAAATCCCATCGAGACGATGCTCGACCGGATCTTCAACCGTAATAATTTTCCGGCTTTGGTCGTTAATGTGCTCAAGCGCAGCATAAAGCGTGGTACTTTTACCCGAACCCGTCGGCCCCGTGACCAAAATAATGCCACTCGTTAGTTTTAACCACTTATCCAGTTGGCCCAAATGGTCCTTGGCTAAACCTAGCTGATTCAAGCCGACTTCTTCACGGTCACGCGGCAATAAACGCATGACAAACGACTCACCGTACACCGATGGCATCACCGACACCCGCATGTCCATGCTAGCGCCAGCAGCACGCAAGCTCATACGACCGTCTTGCGGTAACCGTCGTTCGGCAATATCTAAACCTGAAATTAACTTTAATCGCGAACCGACCGCAGGAAAACGATCCAGCGCAATTTCACCGCGCTGGTGCATGACACCATCAATCCGGTAACGCACCGTTGCTCGGCGCTCACCCGGCTCAATATGTATATCCGATGCGCGCTCGTCGATGGCTTGGGCAATCAAGCTATTGACCAAATTAATCACTGGCGCGTCTTCAGCCATTTCCCGCAATTGTTGCGCTTCATGACTAAAGCCTTGCATGGCCGAGCGCATAATCCGCTCGAGTACTGCTTCTAAACGCGAAGCACGGCAAAACCACCATTGAACCTCAATGTCGCCGGCCAAGAAGGTCACTTCGTCCTGTAATTCAGGACTTAACGGATTGTCTGAACAGACATTGACCTTGGCTGGATCGTCACTCCAAATCAATATGCCGCGCGGCTGCAGCCACTCCCGCTCAATACCCAGAACCTCAAGCGCGGCTTCTATCTGATCGGTTTCTAACGTTGCCGGATCAATCACCGAATAGCCGGTTTGTTCGCTCAAAACGGACAAGAGAGCCTCTTCCGACAACGAGCCCAAACGCACCAGAATCTGACCGAGCAAGTCATATTGCGCAGCTTGAATCTGCAAGGCGCGAGATAAGTCGCTTTCCTCAATAAGGTCGCGTGCCAATAATCGCTGGCCGAGCGCATCTGCTGAAGCTGGTGTTACGTCTTGATTCATAGTATTAACCAGTAACGAAGTGGGATCTGCGGGCATTGACAATGTCTTCACGGCAAAGTTATCTCAAACTGCGCCTGCAATGCGTCTACATGATGGCGATATTCAATCACAGTTAGGGGCGCTAATCTACCTAGATGTGTCGAATACCAAGTTTCTGGCTGGTGCGCTATACCAGCAGGATAAATCTTCGGCGGTAAGATCGCAGCGCTGTCCTCGCCGCAAGGTTGCAAGCGCAAGCAAGCCTCACCAAGGCGCAATTCCACGCCATTGCCTCTCAATGTAATCGCAAGTTCTGCTGGGACCTGAAAGCGCGTGACGAAACCGGGCTGTCCTTGACGCAAGCGTTGGCGAACTTTCTCTAGGGTGTCTGCGTTGGTCACCGAAACCGAATCGTGAATGTAGATGAGCCCTTCACTGCGCACATAATCGAGCCGCCGCGTACTGGCAAATCCAGGAAACATAGTGGTCTCAGCGCACACTGCAGAGCCGCTATCAGACCGCGATGGCTCTGACTGCAACCGTGTCGTCACCGCATGCCGTTCGCGCGTCGCTTGTTCGCCAAACGGCATACTTAGATTGTGAGCGCGAGCGGAACGGGCATGGACACGCTGCGGATCATTTTGTTGATAGTTATATAAACCACCATCGACGAACCAGTCGATTCCCGCGGCCATGAGCACAAAACTTAGGTCATCGTCGTGACGGTGGTAGGTACTTAAAAAGCCGCAGGTCATGACCAAATGAACCGCTTTCTCAAACTGCTTTCGGGGTTGCCATGCATCACGAAAAACGGCATAGCCGCTAGCAGGTAAGACCAACGCATTGGCTTGTGGCGGATGACCACGACGACCTTGGGTTAGCGCATATAAAAATGCATCGTAATGCTGAAAGCGGTCGGCATAAGGCAATAGAAAGTTATTCAACGACGTGGCTTGGGTATCGCCAATGATCGGCAATGTAGCGTCCGGACGGAGCATATGGGCCAACGCCAGAATCGAGCGCTCAAGCCGTTCCTTTAATTGCTGTTCAAGATGATCATGGTCGTCTGGATCTTCCGCATGCAGCACAGTCAACGCGGACAGCGCTTGCTTCAAACCATAGTTTAAATACGCTGGGCTGTTCTCGACATGGCCACCGTCAGCGGCAAATGCGCCATCCAACTCTTTGCTAATACGTTGCCGTGCAACGGCACGAAATTGAGTCTGCTCGGGGCCCGCCGGTAATGTTTCTGCAATCTGACCTAGCGTTAACGCTTGATCGAAGCCGTGATTCGTTCCTTCACTATAAAATTCCTCACAACTCAGGCGTTCTGCATGCACTAACAATAGCGATTGTAATTCCTGCTGAAACTTCACCAAGCTCGTCTCAGCATTTTCAGCCAGCCGCGCTTTTACATGCGCCAATAAAACCAGCAAGTGACTGCCGCGCATTGCGGTGCAATGGTCATGCCAAGCTTCGGTGTCATTCGGGTCCGCTAAAAAGCGTTCACTCCAGCTGCGCACCAGTGCAATCGACAAGTCGAGACCGCGCGAACTATCGAATGCCTCGTCGTAGCCAACCAGCAAGGGCAACATATTTAATTGCAGCAAATTCCAGCGCCAAGTTCGATCATTAAACGGATTCAACGACCAATCACAAGGCAGCTTTAATTGGACCGGCGCAAAGCCATTCACCTGATACAACTGGTCGTGAATCAAGTCAGCGCCGAGCAAAGCCCTTTCTGGTGCGGCATCTAATGGAATACCGGGTAAGTGGTCGAACACCAGAATGGCACCATGGCGACTGCGCATGAATGCTTTAACTTGGTAGTCACCCGCCGGCTTCGGCCGTGCGATCTCAAATAGCGGCGATGTCTGGTATTCGTGCTGCGCCACGCAGTCCCCATCACAATACAAATAACAGGCAAATTCAACCCCGGACAGGTCATGCTGGCTGTCAAACTGTACGCGAAAACGTGCAGGAGTTTCTAGGCTAAACGTCACTTGCACTGGTTGTAAACCGACAACGCGTCGTTCGACAAAGTCGCGATAACAGTGCTGACTCGCTGCGTCGACATAGTGAAACGGAGCAACGCCCCAGCGGTGGTTGGCATCAGCGACCTGACTGCTTTGCGGGTAGTCGATGAATGCCTGCGCACCGACCAACAA
>JAMCWV010000087.1 GCA_023481025.1 Gammaproteobacteria bacterium | reverse complement strand
CCCTAGATGAATAATCGGTCCCGCGCACAGTGGACGCGTCATTGCCGCATGTTGAATCAAGCGGTCGAAATTAAAGGTCATGTCTTCACCGGCATTCGGGTAGCCAAACAACTCACCGTTGTAGGTCGAGCGCAATGGTAAATGCACCTTGCCTTCTTGCCACGCGTCGCCTAACTCATCTGGCGTGACTGCGACCGGCGAAAACACCGAGCTTGGCTTGGAGTTATAGAAACCGAACCCTTTCGCTAATTCGTTCGGTATCAAACCACGCAGCGACACGTCATTCACGAGCATTAATAAGCGCACATACTGACGAGCATCAGCGGCTTCTGTGCCCATAGGCACATCGCTAGTGACGACTGCGACTTCACCTTCAAAGTCGATACCCCAGCTTTCAGAGCCTAATGGAATGTCTTCCCGTGGGCCGATAAAACAGTCTGAACCACCTTGATACATGAGTGGATCTTCCCAAAAGCTTGGCGGCATTTCTGCGCCCCGGGCTTTACGCACCAGTTCAACGTGGTTCACATATGCACTGCCGTCCGCCCAGTGAAAGGCGCGCGGTAACGGGCTTGCGCAAGCACTTTCATCAAACGCAAATTCGTCTTCTAACTGCCCGTTATTCAAGCCGTCGTATACAGCCTGCAAACGCCCCTCTAGTTGTGCCCAATTGTCGAGTGCGCATTGCATAGTACGGGCAATTTCTGGCACGGCAACAGCTCGTTTTAAGTCACGGCTAACC
Organism: Gammaproteobacteria bacterium; assembly: GCA_023481025.1. The sequence continues at coordinate 4,528 of JAMCWV010000087.1, read as the reverse complement.
ACAACCAATTTGCCATCTCGAGTACCATCCCGATACGTCGCTAACTTCATTATTTTTTCTCCTGCCAGCTGTACACATAGTCTGGGTTTTCGACTGAATTTGCCGCTTCCCCAACTTCTAACGCGTCACGCGTATCTAACATGACAGCCACTTCGTCAGTGAATTTCTTTTTATATTCCTGCCCCGCTTTAAACGCTTTCGGGTGCGGCCCGTGGGTAAAACCCGCCGGGTGGAAGGTGACCATACCACGGTCAATATTATCACGACTAAAGAAGTCGCCTGCATGGTAGAACAGGACTTCATCGTAGTCGTCATTATTATGGTAGAACGGCACCTTTAATGCACCTGGGTCACTTTCAATCGGACGCGGTACAAAGGTACATACGACAAACCGATCGGCAACAAATGTTGTATGTGCCGACGGTGGTAAATGGTACCGATGACTCATTAACGGACGAATATCTCTCCAGTTGATCCGCACCGGTGCTAAGTCGCCGTGCCAACCGACTGCATCCAACGGATTATATGGAAACGTAATCACTGAGACTTGGCCATGACGTTTCACTTCGATTTGCCATTCATCCTCGCTGTACTGCGCGCGGAATGCATCATCAATCTCAGGCACGTCAAGACAAGCTGGATCGAAAATCGCATGATTGCCAACCAAGCCTTTGTCCGGCAGTTGGTACGCCCCATTCGTGGCTTCAATCATGAGCATCTGCATCGGTGCCGTTGGTTCTATCCGCCAATTCGTCGAGCGCGGAATTACGACATAGTCACCATCGCGCAGTGTCAGGTGACCATAATCACAAAACAGTTCGCCGGCGCCTTCGTGAATAAACAGTAAATCGTCACCGTCAGCATTGCGGGCCAACTTTCTCATTGGCTGATCAAGGTGCCAAATACGGAACTTACAATGGGCATTAAACAACAAGTTTTGCGCAACCCAAGGCGACGCCGAATCAAGGTTAGTTAATTTATTAAAGTCAAAGCAACGCGGGCGTAGCGGCCCTTCCCAATTGCTCCACCCAGTTGGTGCATGGGTGTGGTGGAAATGGGTGGCCGGGCCGAAGAAACCACTTCGGCCGGCTTCACGCTCGTAAATTGCCTCTTCCGGGAAATCAGCATGGGCTTGGCGCGACGCCGTCCCCACCTGCTTCGGAAACGAGATCCATTTACGCATCGCTTAATACTCCACGACGGATTTGATCTTCTTCGATCGACTCGAATAAGGCTTTGAAGTTACCTTCGCCGAAGCCTTCGTTGCCTTTCCGGCTGATGATTTCAAAGAACACCGGACCGATAACGGTTTTGGTGAAGATCTGCAGCAAAATACCGTCTTTCATCGGTGCACCGTCGATCAGGACGCGTAAATCACGGAGTTCAGCAACGTTTTCACTGTGACCTTCGACGCGCTCGTCGATCTTGTCGTAATACGTATCTGGAGTCGACATGAACTCCATACCACGCTCACGTAAAGTCCGGACTGTTTGATAAATATCATCCGTTGACAAGGCGATATGCTGAATACCTTCACCATTGTAGTCTTTCAAGTATTCTTCGATTTGTGATTTGTCGTCGTGCGACTCGTTAATTGGAATCCGAATCTTGCCACATGGTGACGTCATTGCGCGGCTCACTAGGCCTGTCAGTTTACCTTCGATATCAAAGTAACGAATCTCGCGGAAGTTGCCAATACGCTCATAGAAGCCGGCCCACAGGTCCATGTTACCGCGGAAAACGTTGTGAGTTAGGTGGTCTACATAGTCCATACCAACTTGGAAGCCGTTCATTTTCTCTTCCCAATTGTCATAGAAACGGAAGTCGACATCATAGATAGACTGGTGACCATAACGATCAACGAAGTAAAGTGCACTCTCGCCGATGCCGTAAATCGCTGGAATATTTAACTCCATCGCACCGACGTCCGCTTTGAACTCTTTCGCACCATTCGCTAACGCATGGGCCATTGCTACATTGGCATCCTTCACACGAAACGCCATACCGCAAACACTTGGACCGTGCTCACGAGCAAAGGCTTCGGCGTGTGACGAAGGTTGGCCATTAACGATGAAGTTAATATCGTTTTGCTTGTACAGCCACACGTCTTTCCGGCGGTGCTTAGCCACTTCGGTGAAACCAAGCTGAACAAACAAGTTCTTCAGAGCTTCAATGCCCTTCGCATCCGCTGCCGTGTATTCAACGAACTCAAAACCGTCTGTACCTAATGGATTAATGTTGCTGCTCATTATTGCTTCCTCGTGTCATTGTTAGGGCGCTGTGATTATTGGAAAGATTAGCGCGACCGTTTGTGCTGTCGCAGATGCTCGCGATTAATATGCAAGCGCGCGACATGAATAAAATTCCGACCTTGTTTTAACGTGAATGTTCCTAACAAGGCTAGCGTAACCATGCCGATTCAGCTGTGAACATAATTTCAACAAGTGTAATGGTTTGTTTACAGGAGCAGTTTAGATAGGGTTAGCCGCCACAGATGTAAACATTAATTTACACCTGTGGTCAGCACTGTACACATTTAAGTACAGCGAGCACGAATAGAGCGTTCACTTGCGCCGCTGTTTACCAATTCCGTAATCGCGTAATTTATTCGCAACCGCCGTATGGCTTAATCCGAGTTTACGCGCTAACTGACGCGTTGAAGGGTAGCTTGGGTAAAGCCGTCGTAATAAGGTACTTTCGAAACGCTTAACCGCATCTTCAAGTGAGCTTTCGTCGATATCAATGGCGACTTGGTCATGCACCGCGTTCATTTCGGGCAGTTTGATGTCGTTCGGTTCAAGGATTTCTTTTTCCAACATCGAAATCGAACGAAACAATGTATTCTCTAACTGGCGGATATTTCCTGGCCAGGTGTAGTTGTTCAAATAATCACGGCAGCCTGGCGTCAACCGCACAGGTGGGCGTTGTAGTTGTTGGCTAAACTTATGCACGAAGTGCTCAGCGAGCATTAACACGTCCCCCTTACGCTCGCGTAACGCCGGTAACTGCAACGACAACACATTCAAACGATAGAACAAATCTTCACGAAACGCTCCGGTTTCAACTCGTTCAAAGAGATCGCCGCGCGACAAACAGACCAAGCGTACATCAACCTTCACCATTTGCTCTTCGCCAATACGACGAAAACGCCCGTCTTCCAGAAAACGTAATAACTTGGCTTGCAGTTCTGGTGACATATCACCAACCGAGTCTAACAGCACGGTTCCGCCTTGTGCTTGCTCAAAAATCCCTTTTTTCCCTTGAGGATGATGAGGAAAGACGTTCGCACCGTAGCCAAACAGCTCACCTTCAGCGACATTATCCGGCAATGCTCCACAGTTCACAGCGAGAAAAGGCTGCTGACTGCGATTACCAGCCTCATGACAGGCTCGTGCAATTAGCTCTTTGCCAACACCGGTTTCGCCTTCTATTAACAGCGGGACGTCGAGCTGCGCCATGCGTTCGGCATCTTTGATTAAACGCTTCATGCTGGCATGCTGAGTTAGAATCTGCGCAAATGGTGATGGCTGGTCGCCCGCTCGGGTGCGTAAGGGTAATGGCTCAGACTGACAATGGATAACTGCACCGGCAAAACTTGGTTCACCTTCCGAATCGCTCACCCAAATCGGCAATAAGTTCGCCCGATAACTCGCCGAGCCTAATTGTAAATACTCAATCAGCGCATCACTCGGTTGCCTATCGAGCCATTTGGCTAAATTAAAACCGCCAATAAGATCATTGGCCAAAGCCCCTTTCAGGCTTTCCTTTTCAGCGTCAAGCAAAGCCGCCGCAGCGGTATTAATAACGTCAAAGCGCCCTTTCGAATCGACTGAAAGTACAGGGTTCGGTAACGTACTCAGTAGTAAATTAAATTCGTAATGTTCACGCTCAGTCGGCATGTAAGGAATGGTTTTGACGTCCACCACATTTGGAATACGGCGAATTTTTGACATGACTAATTGAAAGTCTGTGAATTCAATCGCCGGGAAGTTGAGATAGATCTTGCCAATCGGGTCGACTTCGATCCCTTTGAGGTCAATTTCATTTTCCCGCAGTATCGTTAATACATCCTGACACAAGCCTAAACGATCACTGCACGTAATTTCCAAACGCATGAGAGCACCACTATGAGTCACGCAGCCGAAGACTGCACTGTAAATAAAATTATACAGTTTTTACCCATAAAAAAACAGTATGACGATTTCGCCATACTGTTTCTGAGATTAACTTTTTTGGCTATTCGATGGCTAGCACCACCGCAAAACCATTACGCGTCGTCGAGCAATGCGTCGGTTTTGGCTGCCATAATAAAGTCATTTTTATGCAGGCCACCAATGGCGTGTGTCCACCAGGTTACAGTCACTTTGCCCCACTCAAGGAAAATTCCTGGGTGGTGGAATTCAGCTTCGGCCAGCTCAGCTAATTTATTGGTAAAGGCCAGTGCTAACTTAAAGTTTTTAAACTTATAAACCCGCTCAAGCTGCATCACATCGTCACGAACAACCGCTGCCCAATCTGGGATCTCACA
>JAMCWV010000120.1 GCA_023481025.1 Gammaproteobacteria bacterium | reverse complement strand
TGCCGTATTTGGCATGCTCGGTTATGCCGGTATCGACACCTTCTTTTTTGCCAACATTGAAACCCTGATTGACGACGGGTTAGGTGCGGGCAACCCGCAAATTTTGGTCTACGCCGCAATTTTTGTGCCGGCTATATTCGTTATCCGTGGCTTGTTCAATTTTATCTCGACTTATTCCTTGAGCTACGTCGGCTTTCAGATCGTAACGAAAATGCGACAAGAGCTGTTTGAGCATTTAATGCGTTTACCGGTGCCATACCATGACAAAGTGTCGACCGGTGATTTAATTTCGAAAATTACTTATGACACGCAACAGCTAGCGGAAGCCACCAGCCGTGCGGTGCTGACCTTAATTAAGGAAGGTGCGTTCGTTATTGGTTTATTAGGCTTAATGTTCTATCACAGCTGGCAGTTATCGTTAGTTTTCCTTGTGATCGGGCCGATTATCGGCAAAGTTGTGTCGGTGGTGTCGCGTAAATTCCGCGACGTCAGTAGCAAAATTCAAACGGCGATGGGCAATGTAACCACCACTGCAGAGCAAATGATTAACGGTCATCAAGTCGTAGTGATGTTTGAAGGCCAAAAGCATGAAGCGGAGCGCTTTGGTGCAGTTAACAAAGCAACTCGTCAACAGAATATGAAGTTGGTCAATATTCGTACAGTTAGCACCTCCGTCATTCAGTTTATTGCCTCGTTGAGCCTTGCCGCAGTGCTATTCATTGCCAGTTTCCCGAGCATGATTGAGCAACTGACACCGGGTGCGTTTACGACGATGCTGACGGCCATGATCATGTTGTTACGGCCATTGAAACAGTTGACCAATGTGAACGCTGATTTTCAGCGTGGTTTGGCGGCAGCTGCGAGTATTTTTACCGTACTGGACGAAGAGCAAGAAAAAGATACTGGTAGCCACACAGTTGCGCGCGTGAAAGGCGATGTCACGGTGAAAAACCTAACTTTCCGTTATGCGCGTAAAGACAGTCCCGCTCTGAATGACGTGAGTTTCCATGTTCCGGCAGGCAAAACATTGGCACTGGTAGGGCGTTCAGGTAGTGGCAAGTCAACTATTTCCAATTTGTTGACGCGTTTTTATGATTACGAAACAGGGTCGATCGAGCTTGATGGCACCGACATTCGTGAATACGAATTAAAGTCGCTGCGGCGGCAATTTGCGGTCGTGTCACAGAACGTGACGCTCTTTAATGATACGATTGCGAACAACATTGCATATGGTGCTCAAGAGCAGGTGTCGCGTGAAGCCATCGATCGTGCCATTCAATTGGCCTATGCCGATGAGTTCATTAATGAGATGCCGCTTGGCTTAGACACCATTGTCGGTGAAAACGGCGTGATGCTCAGTGGCGGCCAACGGCAACGGATTGCGATAGCTCGAGCATTACTGCGGGATGCGCCATTATTGATACTTGATGAAGCAACGTCAGCATTGGATACGGAGTCAGAACGTCATATTCAGGCCGCTCTGGAGAACTTGCAGCAGAACCGAACGTCAATTGTTATCGCTCATCGCTTGTCGACTATCGAGAAAGCAGACGAAATTCTCGTGCTCGATCACGGTCGCATTGTCGAACGCGGTACGCATCAGGAATTGCTTGCGCAGGCTGGTGCTTATGCGCAATTGCATAACCTGCAAGTGGGCGGTGAGAACGGAACGGCAAGCTAGAACGTTAGACTCAGTTAGTTTGGTTAGGGATGAGCAGTGAATAACAATCAGAATAAGCGCAGTAAAGAGAGTCTAAAAACGTCACCACCGAAAATAGTCCAGTGGTGGTATCGGCGTCGTTTGGTTTTGCCGCTATTGCCATTATTACCACTCAGCTTACTGTTTACCTTAATGGCTTGGTTACGACGTCTGTTGTTTTTCGTGCGCATTAAGAAAACCCATCAATTTCCAGTGCCGGTGATTATCGTTGGCAATGTCACGGTAGGCGGCACCGGCAAAACACCTCTGGTGTTAGCGCTGGTTGAAGCTCTTCAAGCACAAGGCTATCGCCCTGGTATTGTTAGTCGTGGTTACGGTGGACAAGGCCCATTTCCACAGGCGGTTGATTCAGATAGTAAGCCAAGCGCGGTCGGCGACGAGCCCTTGATGCTTGCGCAGCTAACCGACGTGCCCGTGGCGGTCGCACCAAAACGACCGCAAGCCGTTGAGTTGTTGCTCAATGAACATGATGTAGACTTAATTATCGCGGATGATGGTTTGCAGCATTATGCCCTTGGCCGCCAAATTGAAATTGCAGTCGTTGATGGTGAGCGAGGGCTCGGCAACGGTTGGCGTTTGCCGGCTGGTCCGTTGCGTGAAAGTAAGCGACGGTTACGAAAAGTGGATTGGGTGGTGGTTAATGGCGCCCAGCCAGACGATTTAGATGACTATGCGCGTCGTCTGGGTTTGCGTAAGCATCCGCAGAAACTTGTGGCGATGCAACTCCAACAAACTGGTTGGCGTCGGGTCAGCGATAATAAAGAAATTGACGTGCCGGACGGTGAAAGCGCGTTGGCTATTGCCGGTATTGGTAATCCAGAACGTTTTTTCAATTTATTAAAAGCGCAGCATATCGATATACAGGAAACGCGGGTCTATCCTGATCATTACCAGTATCGGTCACAAGACTTCTATAATGTCAGTAATGAAGTGCCGGTACTGATGACCGAGAAGGACGCGGTGAAATGTCGGAGTTTCGCGCGCCCCCATTGGTATTTTTTGCAAGTGAAAGCGCGTTTTAGTGATGATTTTCTTGACCAGTTGAGCGCTCGGGTCCAGCCGCTCTCAGCAGCAGAAGCGAAAGCAGAGGCTGAGTTACAGGCCGAATCCCGAATGGCGCAGGAGTAGATAAATGAGTCTTGGTGCAAATATGCTCGGAATTTTGGCGTGTCCGTCATGCAAAGGTAAGTTGGTTTGGAATCAAGATAAAACCGAGTTGGTCTGTTGTGGTGAGCAATTGGCTTACCCAGTACAACAAGGGATTCCAGCGTTACTCGCAAGTGCAGCACGGGAATTGACCCACGCAGAAGTGGAGCAAGTGAAGTCATGAGTTTCACGGTTGTTATTCCAGCTCGCTATGCTTCGAGCCGCTTGCCGGGTAAACCACTGGCGGATATCGGTGGTAAGCCGATGATCCAACACGTATATGAGCGTGCCGTGCGTAGCGGTGCCGCTGAAGTCATAGTCGCAACCGACGATGATCGCATTTTAGAGGTGGTCAAAAATTTTGGCGGTCGCGCCATGCGCACATCGCCCGATCATCAATCAGGCACTGAGCGGTTAGCTGAAGTGGTTGATCGCTTAGCGTTGGCGGATGATCAAGTCGTGGTCAACGTACAGGGCGACGAACCGTTTATTCCGCCAGAAATTATTTGTCAGGTGGCGGAAAACCTCGCGAGTCAGCGCGTAGCGCCAATGGCGACACTCGCAGTGACCCTAACGAATTCAGATGACTTGTTTAACCCAAATGTTGTGAAAGTGGTCTCAGACGCGCAAAATTATGCGTTGTATTTCAGCCGAGCGGCGATTCCATGGGATCGCGAGCGGTTTAACCAAGCCCGCGACAAAGCGGAGCTTGAAACCGGCATGTACCGGCGACACATTGGCATTTATGCCTACCGCGCGGGTTTTATTGAGCGTTATGCGGAGTGGCAGCCAAGTCCATTAGAAAAGCTCGAGTCACTCGAGCAGTTGCGGGTGTTGTGGTATGGCGAGCGTATTCATGTTGCCGAAGCCTTGATTGAACCGCTCGGTGGTATCGACACCCCAGAAGATTTGGACTACGCTCGCGAGCGCGTGACTGAATAGCAGTAAGTAACAGTCAAGACCAGGAAGTCAGAGCAAATCCAGCTGTTGTTGGTTGTCTTTTGCTTCCTCTTGCTGTTGCTGGCGAAGAAACGCGTCTCGCCGTTTTTGGCGTTGTGCTAACAGCTTAAGGATGCGGGCGCGCTCGGCCGGTGGCTTTTGGTGCCACTGAAAACGTTCGTCCCGCGAACGCAAACAACCCCGACAGTATCCGCGCGGCCCCGACTCACAAACACCAATACACGGGTTGGGTAGGTCGAACATTTCCAGTTGATCGGGTTGACGCTTGCTGTCGCCAAGATCGCCAGCAAGGAGGTCGTTGAGGTCGAACTGACTCATCGTGCTTCCTCCGGTTGTTGTTGGCGATAGACCTGTGGTGCAAGGCCGGTAATTTTCTTAAATAAGCGCGAAAAATAGTAGGGGTCTTCAAAGCCAAACGCAAGCGCGACTTGGCGAACGGACGCATTACTTTCAGTAAGCATAGTCTCGGCGCTGCGAATTTTCATTTCATTAAAGTACCGCAGCGGCGGTACGCCCGTCACTTCTCGAAACTTTTTACTAAAGTAATAGCGCGACAAACCAGCAAAAGCAGCTAAATCGTCGAGCTCTAACGTTCGATGGCTGTTGTCGCGCATGAAGCGGTCGAGCGCGGTTAAATTAAAGCCACCTTCATGGCGGGCGCTGTCTTTACTGAGCAGCGGCAAGTCGGTAATCAGTTTACGCAGCAGGGAAGTCGCCAGCACCGCTCGTTCAAAGGTGAGGCGTTGGTGTTGCAGATTCAACAACGCATTGACGTCGGGCAATAACGTTTGCCAGCGCTGTAAAGACAGCACGGGCGGTCGCTCAGTGGTCGTGGAGATCCCAATATAATCCATGAAGCGATGGGCGTTTTTACCAGAAAAATGCGCCCAATAGATACTCCAAGGCTGTTCACGATCGCTGTGGTAGCTATGGGCAACACCTTGTTTTAAGAACAGAACTTGCCCAGCGGTAATCGTGCCTTGATGATTTTCGGTGCGATAAAAGCCGCGTCCTGCATGGCAAAAAATCAACAGATGATCGGTATGCACAGTTCGTCGCACGCGATGGTCGAGCGCTTCTAAATAGTGCCCATAGGCGACTGGATATAAGTCGGCGGTGAGCGCATGCTGGGCCAGCTGTTCAATTAAACTTGGCGGCAACAACAATCGTGAACTACCGGCGAGTAAGGGCCAATCAGAGGGTTGACTCATAAAGTGAGCATCTCATCGAAAATGACAATATTGTCCATCATACAGGCAATTTTATCGATTCTAAAGTGCGACTGCATTTGGTCTAATGCAGGACACGTAATAAAACAATTTATTTACATCAGAAATGTATGTAGCAAGAGGTCAACATGGCTAGCAACAGCAAGAAAGTGAAGTTATTTATCGATGGTGAGTTTGTCGAGTCACAAGCCACCCAGTATATTCCAGTGACCAACCCG
>JAMCWV010000121.1 GCA_023481025.1 Gammaproteobacteria bacterium | reverse complement strand
AAATGATAAACGCGCCTTATCCCATCGAGCGGAAACTGCTCGTTCCTGCTGAAACAGATTTACATCAACTCCATTTTTATTTGCAGTTAGCCATGGGTTGGCAGCTTTCGCACTTACACATGTTTATTACCGCCAAGGGTAATTTCTCAGACTACGAGGATGACTTCGAGCCAGGTGATGAACTACTGGAATTTGATGTGCCTATCACCGACGTCCTTCATGGTAATAATAATCAAATCAAATATTTATATGATTATGGTGATGATTGGATGCATACCATTCAACTCGAGGAAAGTGTGATACTCCCTGCTGACACCGGTGTTAAGTTAGTGCATGCACGAGGCGTACGCCCAGAAGAGGATAGTGGCGGCGTTTATCATTTGCGCAAAAATTCGCAGAAAGTTGACTGCGAACGCATTCAATCGCTGTTGCAGCGCTTCTATAACCTGACGGTCACCCAAGGTTATGCGCCTCATCCTGCATTTATAGCGTGTATGGAAGACGAGGACGTGCCATTTGACACTGAGCTAAACGAAAGCAGTGAGCTATTTGCAACTGACCACCCTATGTTTGCAGCCATTCTAGAGCAGTTTAGTCACGATATTAGTCAAGCCATTAATCAGCAGTTTAAATTTGCCACCCTTAATGAGTTTAATCGCGCCCCATATGATCACGGACCATATCGAATTGCAGCGCCAGCCGATCACCTAGTTCAAGAGGCACCAATACTGCAAGCGTTAGCGCCGCTCTTCGCTGCGCTTCGTTTGGGGCACGTGAAACTTACCGCCAGTGGTTATTTGCCGGTCAAACTTGTACAAGCGATTGATGCGAAATTGCACAACCCGCAGATTCCATTAATTCAAGAGTCACAGTTCGAGAAAGTTACGTCCGAGTCAAAAACAACCGCCGTTGCAGCGTTACGCCATATATTGTGCTTAAGTCCATTGGTTAAGGAGTATAAAACTAAAATTGAATTAACCGCCAAAGGTCGAAAATTGCTCGAAGCGGATAACTTAGGCGAAATCTATCTTTCACTTCTGCAGTCAGCATTACAAAAGTTCAATTGGGGATTCATTGATTACAGCGACGAATGTCAACTGCAGCAACATGTTGCGCCGTTAATGATATTGCAAAGTGCTGTCGCTCCGGAGCTCGAGATTATCGATGAAATTTTATACGCGTCGCTGAGCGCTATGGTTCCAGCACTCCATGACGAACCTGTTACAACGTCACAGTGGACAGCCCCGACACCGAATCATGCTCGCGTACTGCATTTTCGTCGTCGTTATGTTTATATCTTTGGCCTCCTTGGGCTTTGGACACACAGTGCGTCTTCGAGTCACTTAGCAAGTCTTGAACCGCGTAAAGTTCAGGTGACACCCTTGTGTCGGAGCTTGATTGTTCACGGTTCGTGAGCCCTACTTAAACTACTTCCGACGAGTGTTCGTAAAAACCAGACGAGTCGTGCACAGAATTGCGGTATAATTATTAATCAGTGTGGTCTAAACACTGCAGTAGTCATTCATTACCGATTTAAAGGCGGAGAAGTGCTAAAGCCCAAAATCATTGTTCCTCAACGCTTTATTCATCAGCAGGCGATTATTCGTGGCGAAGAATTTGGCGTGTTGTGCTGGAATACGCAAAAACTGACGCAAACGCTGAAGTTTCAAATTGCGTTAGCGCGCATTCTGCATCAATTCCCGAGTTTGTTTTTGCTGCTGCAAGAAGCAAAACTGACGTTAAATAGTGACTGGAAACTGCCGCATTGGTCCTATGCCGTGGCACCGAACATGCAAACCAGCCGTTCGGTATATGGCGTACTGACTGCCTCGCAAATTGCGTTTACCGACGTACAAACGCGCTTAACCAGCAAGCGTGAAGGCATTTTCGCCACGCACAAAAGCTACATGCTGTCGTATCATCCGCTACCGAACCAACAGTCGCTGTTGGTGGTTAATGTGCATGCGATTAATTTTGTCAGCGCCAACTACTTCTTGCGGGAAATGGAGTTATTACGCTCCGAATTGAATCACCACAACGGTCCACTGATTGTTGCAGGTGACTTCAACGTCTGGAATCGTCAGCGTCGTTTGCACCTACTGCGTTTTTGTCGCAGCGTCGGTTTGCGCCAAGCCTACATGACTGACGATCACCACATTAAAACCTATCGCACCCACCCACTCGATTTCATTTTCTATCGTGACTTGGTGCTGAAAGAGGCGACCGCTATCGACACGACCACTGTGTCCGACCACAACCCTATCTACGCGCGTTTTGCTGTCTGAGCCCTGGCGCTAAAACGTACTCAGCCCGGTCGCTTCCATGAAGCGATAGAGCCAACGATGCTTCAAGCTGCTGTCGGCGAAGACCTCGTAGTCCGCGCTAAACACGCGGCCGTCGCGGTTTAGCCACTGGTCTTCAAACCATTCCAGCCCTTCGTGCAGTGCTTGCTCGTCTGTGGAGCCGCGCAAAATGACACTGGTCTCGAGGTTGAGGTTGTGCAGATTGCGGCGAGTGAAGTTGGTGGATCCAAGCAGCATTGTTGCTTGGCCAGAGGCGTCGCGGTGCAGTAGCCATTTGGCATGACACTGCTCGCCTTGGGTTGCGCACCAGCGCAGGTCAACACCGGCTTGGGTCAACTCATGGGCAACTGGGCGGTTGGGCACGCCATTCTTCTCGCGCCCGAATGCGTCTTTATTGGGGTCAAGCAAAACGCGAACAATGACACCGCGTTGTGTGGCTCGCTTGAGAGCCCGGATGACATGACGATCGGAAAGGTAGAACACAGCAAGATCAAGGGCTTCGGCCGGCTGAGCGGCGTCGATGATGTCGACTAGTGCTTGTTCAACGGCACGCTCTGTGACGACTTGCAGCGTCATGTTTGGTGGTTCTTTTATTGATGCCGGTACGTGAAAGGACACTTCTGGACCACCAGAAAAACCAAGCACGGCTTTCTCACTTTCAAGCAGGTCTAGCACGGCCGGTCCGCTAAAACGTAAAGCAACATTACCGTGGGCACTGCTGCCATCGTGTGGATTTGCGCTCGTGACCAAAGCAATGAGCTCAGAGCCGTCGTCTTGGTCGCTAATAATTAGTTTGCGGTGGTTGGCCTTAAAGTTGAGTAACGCGAGGTAGCTGCGAATGGACACGCGGCCGTCACCAAACGGGTTCGGTGCCGTGTTCGCTGCACGATTGCCAAATGGCTGAAACAGTAGACGCCAAAGCCCTGAGTATGCGGGGTTGCTGTCCCTTAACCGCGCAAGCCGCGTTAACGTCACATCGATACCCGCTGCTTCTAAACGCTGGAAATGCTCGGAAGGGCGACCGCCATAAACGGTGTTGAGTGGGTCGGAGATAACGTGGATTTCCATCGCTGGGTATTGCTGCTTCTGGTCAATCAGTGCCTGAGTTAACTCGGCTGAAAGTGCTCGATGATCTTCACTAACGGCGCCCTGAAAATCATTAAACAAGAACATGTCGACCAAGATAAATTGACGCGCATTGGCGATCATGTCGAGTACCGCGTCGAAAATTTCCTGCTCAATGTAGCGGCTGTCTTCCTCGCTTTCGCGACCATAGGTAACGTCGGTGAGAAATGAGACTTGCGCTACGGGGTGTTCAGCGCCAGCTAAATTAAGCCCGGCGGGAAGCGGTTTGTAGGCATGATACACAGCGGTCACGAGCCAAATACTCGCAAAACACAGGAGGACGATTCGAATTACCGAGCGCGTTTTCATGCCAAAGCTTCCATTCATATTATTGTTTTCACAAGTGTAATGGAAAAATCGAGCGGGCACATTGTAATTCTGCGTGCACAAAAAACGCCCTCATAATGAGGGCGTTTTAGTGAGCTTACATCAGGCTACTTAACGCAAATGCTTGACCATAGTAGCGGCTACAGCATGAGCGCTCGCTGGGTTCTGGCCGGTAATCACGCGGTCATCTTCGACCACAAGCTCAGCCCAAGGCTGGCCCTTGCGATACTGCTTCGCCGTGCGCGCCAGCGACTCTTCTAGCAAGAATGGAATGTTGTCGATTGTACCGTAGTCGACTTCCTCTTCGCGTGTGAAGCCGGTGACGGCTTTACTGGCTAAGAGTTTTTCACCGTTACTGAGGGTAATGGGCAAAAGACCCGCTGGACCATGACAAACCGCACCAATGACACCGCCGTTTTCATAATGATGGGCGCTTAATTTGGCTGCAGCTTCGTTGCTGGCCAAGTCGGACAGCAAACCAAAGCCACCCGGGTAGAAAATAGCAGCATAGTCGTCGACGTTAATGTCGTTGGCTTTTAGCGTGTTGGCAATGCGCTGCTTGAAGGTTTCATCAGCAAGAATCTTGGCATTCACTGCGTCATCTTCGATGTCTTTGCCATAGACAGGTGCTTCACCGCCGTTAATTGAGACTAGATCGTAGTCTAATCCCGCCTGTAAAAACACGTCGAGTGCGTGCGTTAATTCCGGCGAAAAAGTGCCGTTGGCTTCATCGGTGTCTCCGAGAGTGGCGTGATTCGTCACAAAAATCAGTACTTTTTTCATCGTCCCTCCACTTGTAAATTTTAGTGCTTATCTTGGTTACTTAATTAACACCTGAGGTTAAGTAGTAGAGAATTCAAGGGGGAAAGGATCAGGTGGTCACCGACCGCTACGAAAATTGACGCCAGCGCATTTCCGTCTATGCTCAATAAGAATCTGATTTTATTGATAATGCTCGAGGTAATAAAAATGACAAAAAGGCGGAGTTGGCCGGTGACTCAAATCTGGCTGTGTTGTTTAGCGATGGTAATGAGCCTTCCTGTCCACGCGGAAAAAATAGCCTTAGTGGGTGGTCGTTTAATCGACGGAACGGTTGCACCGCCTATTTTACACAGTGTCATTTTGATTGATGATGGCATTATTCAGCAAGTTGGCACCGTAGATTCGCTTCCAGTTCCTGAGGGATATCGTGAGATTAATATGGGCGGCCATGATATTTTGCCCGGCTTATGGGAAAACCACGCCCACTTGATGCTGGTGGGTCATGCGGACTATCCTCACTGGAATGCCACCTACTCTGACCGCTTCGAGTCAGAAATTATGCCTGCGGCAGCTTTGCAATTATTACTTGCTGGCGTCACCAGTGCACGCGACTTGGGTGCACCATTAACAGCGTCAGTGAATGTAAAAGCCGCCATTCGCGAAGGCCGTATTCCGGGACCACACCTGTATACCTCAGGCCCTTTCCTGCAACATGAAGTGGATGCTTGGCAGAAAGGTTATCGTTGGGAAGTGAAAACTGTTC
>JAMCWV010000170.1 GCA_023481025.1 Gammaproteobacteria bacterium | reverse complement strand
CTCGATTGCACGGAACGCATTTATTCCGCGTTTTGTTTCATCTCTTCTTCCATGTTCTCGAAGGTGTTTTGAATATCACGCTCAGGATCTTGGGTGAGTTTACTCACCAGCAAGATAGCCACGGTAGCAAGCAGTACACCCGGTACCATTTCATACAAATGGGTACTTAATGGCGCACCATTAATCGGCACATAAATCCAGAACAATACGGTAAGGGCACCGACAACCATGCCAGCCAAAGCACCCCAACGGTTCATGTACTTCCAGTAGAGACTCAGAATAATCAATGGTCCGAACGCGGCGCCGAAGCCAGCCCAAGCATTGCCGACTAAGCCAAGGATGGTGTCGCGCGGCACCCACGACAAGCCAATGGCAACCAATGACACCAGCAATACCGAAACTCGACCAGCGAACACTTGAACTTTATCGGAAGCGTCTTTGTGCAAGAAGCTTTTATAAAAATCCTGAGTAAGAGCACTTGAGGTGACCAGTAACTGAGATGAAATCGTACTCATAATCGCAGCCAAAATTGCAGCTAACAGGAAGCCGCCAACCAATGGATGGAAGAGGATTTGCGAGAGGACGATAAAGATCGTTTCGGCATTTGCTAATGACCCGTCTGGACTCATGTAAGCATTGCCAGTCAAACTGCCACCATAGACTTGCACGTAAGCAGCTCCTGCAATTCCGGTTAACATGGCGCCAATAATGGCGACAATCATCCACGTCATGCCGATACGACGAGCGACTTTAAAGTCACGGACTGATTTGATCGCCATAAAACGGACAATAATGTGCGGTTGACCAAAGTAGCCAAGTCCCCATGCAAGGAGTGAAACCACACCTAAAAAGGTTGCGCCATAAAATGGATTGAGCATGCCAGGATTGAGATTTTCCACTTGGCTTACGACTTCACTGGTACCTCCAAGTACAGAGAAGGCGACAAGCGGCACCATCACCAAGGCGATGAACATAATGCAGCCTTGAACGAAATCGGTCATGCTGACCGCTAAAAAACCACCAATCAGCGTGTAGGCAACCACCACGCCGGCGGTTAGCAATAAGCCATAGTGATAGTCCATGCCGAACGCGTTCTCAAACAAGGTACCGCCAGCAACAAGACCTGAAGAGGTGTAGAGTGTGAAGAAAATAATAATAACGACTGCGGATACAAGACGTAATAATCGTGAATTGTCTTGGAACCGATTTTCGAAGAAATCGGGAATGGTAATCGAGTCCTTCGCCATGTAGGTGTACATGCGTAAACGCGGTGCGACGACACGGTAATTGATGTAAGCACCGGCGACAAGGCCGATTGCGATCCAAACTTCCGAGAATCCGGCGACAAAAAACGCACCGGGAAGGCCCATCAGCATCCAACCACTCATGTCTGAAGCACCTGCCGAAAGAGCAGTTACACCGGGGCCTAAACGGCGTCCGCCAAGCATGTAATCGGATAAGTCACTGGTTGATTTGTAATAGCCATAGACGCCAATGGCGAGCATTGCGACAAAATAAAGCGCAAGTGAAATCAGTGTTCCTGTTTCCAAAATGAAGACTCCTGTTGTGTGGCGTTTTTATTATCGTTTTCGCTAACGTTAGTATGTGGAGTTCAGAAGGTTTAGCAAGCGAATTGCGGCAAAACTTTTGCTAAACAGCCCGAACCAAGGTTCGAGAAATTTATAACCGGCAACACGCTAACAAAATGTGTGCGTGTTCTCAAGTTCGCACCGACTGGGCGTCTAGTAATAAACGCCGGAACGTCTTAAATTGACGACGTAGAACCGGTACTCCGTTGTAACTCTGAGGTTAACATCATTTCTGTATATTGTTCTTTTGGTGCATTAAAGATGTCGGCAACAGCACCATATTCGAGAATACGACCATCCTTCATAATGATCACTTCATCAGCCATGTGGCGCACGATCTCAGGGCTTTGCGAGATAAAGATATAAGACATCTTCAAATCGCGCTGCAAATCGAGCAAAAGATTAATAATCTGCGCTCGAACTGACGAATCCAGCGTCGCCAACGCTTCATCAGCGACAAGGAGCTTAGGTTGTAAAATAATCGCGCGGGCGATACTTGCCCGCTGCTTTTGTCCAGTGGACATCATATGCGGGTAAAACACCATATGTTCAGCCAGCAGGCCAACCTGCTGCAGCGTACGCATGATCCGATCTTGCCGCTGTCTGGCATTCAGTTTGGTATTAAATAATAGTGGCTCTTCCAGCTGTCGTCCCAAGGTTAAATGGGGGTTCAACGATGCATCTGCGTCTTGAAAAATCATCCGAATGTGCTGCGCACGCTGCTGATAATTACCAGGCTGAAGTTCCTCGTCAGCAAATAAAATTCGACCGGAAGTCGGTGTGCTCGCTCCGCTGATAAGTGCCGCCAAGGTCGATTTACCTGAACCATTGGCACCCATGATCGCCATGGTTTTGCCTTGTTCAAGAGTGAAGGAAACGCCATCTAGAGCGACAAACTCTTTGACTTTGAATAAGCCTTCGCGTTGAGAGTAGACCTTGCGCAGCTGTTCAACTTGCAATAGCGTGCTCATGTTAATCCTCCAGCTCTAGATTGACTGGATGATGACAAGCAAAGTGATGATCACGAAGCTTGGTCGCGCTGGGAAATTTGATGCATTCAGGTTTCGCATATGGGCAGCGTGGCCCAAGGCGACAGCCTATTGGTAAGTGTTGTAACGTCGGTTCAACTCCGGCTAGGGTTGGCAGTTTTGTCCGTGGCTCAGACTCTGCGTGGCGATACAAGGAGGTGCTCAGGAGCGCTTCTGTATATGGGTGATGCGGTCGGGTTAATAAGGCGTCCGCTGCGCCGGACTCCATCAGCTGACCACTGTAGATCATCGAAATTCGTTCTGTTTGCGGCATGATAGCGCCGAGATCTTGGCTGATCATTAACATCGACATGCCGTAACGCGCATGAAATTGCGCAAGCAAGCGATAAATTTGCTGGCGGGTCGCAGGCTCCATGGTTGATGTCGGCTCGTCAGCAATGAGTAGTTTCGGACGATGGGCAATGGCACTGGCTATCATGATTTTCTGCGCAGCGCCTTCGGACAATTCGTGAGCATAGGACCGCATCATATCCACATGATTCTTGATGCCGACCCGATGCAGCAGCGTAATCACCTTTTGTTTGCGTTGGCCACGCCGTTGCCACCAAGCTCCGGTTAAATCGCGATCTAGAACGGCCTCGCTGAGTTGCTCACCAATGGTGATATTCGGATCGAGGTAGCTTTTTGCGTCCTGAAAGATCATCGCAATGTCGACACCGATGATATTTCGTCGTTGCTGTGGCGTTAAATTGAGTAAATCAGTGCTTTCGAACCAGACACGATCGGCGGTCACTTGCCAGCGGGGACTCAAAAAGCCCATGATAGCGCGCGCAATAAGACTTTTTCCCGAACCGGACTCGCCCACCAAGGTATGGATTTCGCCTTCGTTAATTTGCAAATTCACGCGGTCAAGTACATTGACTAAGCCAGTACTGGTTTGCGTGCGAATGGTGAGATTACGAATATCCAGTAACATGGCTATTGCTCCAACTGCTTCTGAATGGCTTGGCGCAAGGTTTCACCCACGAGATTAACACTGACGAGGGTCAAAAATAGTGCGAGCCCTGGCAGCGCCATGACCCAAGGTGTCACGTAAGCAACTTCCAGACTCTGGGCTAACATTGATCCCCATTCAGGGGTTGGTGCTTGAGCGCCGAGGCGCAGGAAGCCTAATGCAGTAATATCAAAAATCGCGACCGAGAGCGCGATGGTGAACTGAATAACCAGTACCCGAACGATATTGGGGAAAAAGACCATGGTCAGTAGGTAGACATCACTGACCCCATTTAAGCGACTTGCGGTCACGTAAGGCTTGCGACGTTCATCATGAATGGCATTGCGGGTGACGTGCAAAAACTGTGGGATCATCACCAAACCAATGGCGAGTAGGGCATTACTCAGGCCGGGTCCGGTAATGGCAATAATGACTAACGCCAGCAAGAGCGAAGGAATTGACATCAACACGTCGAGAATGTGCTTCAACGTCGAGCTCTTTACACCAACCGTCATTGCCGCGACAGCACCGAGTAACATGCCAATTGTAGCGGAAATCAAAACGACTAATAAAGGTAAGGCGAAGCTGTAGCGGGCGCCGTAGATAAGTCGTGTGATCATGTCGCGACCGAGCTCATCCGTTCCCAGTAAAAAACGGACATCACCAGCCGTTGACCATGCTGGTGGTAACGAAATGGCATCAATAAACTGTTGATTCGGTCCATACGGGGTCAGCAAGGGACCGAAAACACTCAAGAAAATTATAAAACTAAGTAAATAGAGTGCGCCCATTGCAAAGGCATTGCGACGAAATTCAAGCCACACACGTTCGAGCGGCGACGGCATACGTTCTTCATAATACAAGTTAGGACGAGGCATAGAGATCTTTCCTTACTTGTGGGTAACGCCAAGCGTGAAAAAGATTAAGCAACACATGACTAACCAGTATCAACATGCCAATGATGAGCAAGCCACCTTGTATCACAGGATAGTCACGCTCGAAAATACTGCGTACTAACCAACTTCCAATCCCTGGCCATGAAAAAATGACCTCAACAATGAGTGTATTGGCAATTAATAGGCTCATAAGACTGCCGAGTTGGCGAATTACCTGCTGCATCGCATTGGGAATGGCATGAGACCAGAGTACGCGACGGGTGGACATGCCCTTGGCATATGATGCGACGATGTAGTTCTTCGCCAAAACGTCGAGCATACTGTTACGAGTGAGGCGAATTAGCAGCATCATTGGCATCACGGCTAAAACCAAGATGGGTAAAATCATGTGCTGCAGGGCACTCAAGTAAGCGCCAGAGAGATTGTCAGGGCGCGCAAGGGTAATGTCGACTAAGATCGAACCAGTTAGTGCTGGAATTTCATATAGGGGATTAATCTGCCCCGCAATGGGTGCTAAACCAAGCTGCACGGCAATGACGAGAATCGCCAGCTGAGCAAGCCAAAATACAGGAATTGAATAACCGTGCTCAATGGTGTGATCCCATGTTTGACGAGTTGCTCGACGCAGCGATTCGCTCTGAACTCTTGACGACTCGGCAAAATTTTTATCAACAAGCTCAAGAGTATTTAGCCACTGAAGTGCCGCTTTTACCGATTGCACACTCAGTCCGTTTTCAAGCCAGTCGTGATTTCATTGAAGGCTTGGAACTACTGCCATTCGGCGGCATCGAGCTACGTCACGCGCGGCGCCTTAAACCCGAGCATACA
>JAMCWV010000158.1 GCA_023481025.1 Gammaproteobacteria bacterium | reverse complement strand
ATGTGCCCGCAGGCAGCTTGCGCAATACCGATCAACAAATCATCGTCCGTGCGGACGCAAGCTCAGTGACAGCGGATCAAATTAGCGACATTATCGTCGAAGGAAACACTCGGGTTGGCGACGTGGCCGACGTTTACTTTGGCCCGGCGGATGCGACTAACATGGTCCGCCTGGACGGTCGCACTGTGGTTGGCATCAGCATTATTCGCCAGGCTGGCTCTAATACCATCGAGATATCAAATGAAGTCACTAAGGTGCTCGACTCACTGACCGAACGCTTTCCCCAACTACAAATGCAAATCACCTCAGACGACGCCGTCTTTATTAAAGATTCCGTACGCCAGGTCGTCACGTCGCTGGCGTTCACCATTGTGCTGGTAATCTTCACCTTGCGATTGTTTATTGGTTCCTGGCGCGCCACTATTGTGCCTGCCGTGGCTATCCCGGTGTCATTGGTGGGCGCAGTGGCGGCGATTTGGCTACTCGGTTTCTCGATCAATATTCTTACCTTATTAGCCCTGGTCCTTGCCACCGGGCTCATTGTCGATGATGCCATTGTTGTTACCGAAAATATTCAGCGCCGTAAAGCGATGGGTCTTGGCTCTCGCGCCGCCGCGGTCATCGGCACCCGCGAGGTGTTCTTTGCCGTGGTTGCGACCACCGCGGTACTCGCTGCGGTTTTCGTGCCCATCGCCTTTCTTCCGTCCACTGCGGGGAGGCTGTTTAGAGAGTTTGGTGGCGTACTTGCCGCCGCTGTGATTATTTCATCCTTTGTCGCCTTGTCGATGGTACCTGCACTGACCGCTCGCCTTAAACAAAGTAAGCCGAAAAACAACCGCTTAACCCGATTTGGCAATCGCTTACTTGAGTTCTATGCCAAAGCGCTGCGCACAGCGCTGAATAAGGCATGGTGGGTGCTCTCAGCCTGTCTCGTGCTAGGCCTCGCAGCTGGCAGTCTCTATATGGTGCTTGATAACGAGCTGCTGCCCACCGAGGATCGTGGAATGATCAGGATTATGGCACAAGGCCCGGATGGTGCAGGCTTACCCTTTATGGACCGTCAAGCCAACCGGATGGAGGAGATATTGCTGCCCTATCTGGATGGCGGTGACATTGATAGCCTGTATACAGTGGTTGGACAGTGGGATCCGAATCGGGTGTTTATTACCGTGCCGCTGACCGACTGGAGCGAGCGTTCGCGTTCACAACAGGATATTATTGATGAGATCCGCGGTCCGTTAGCAGCGATCCCCGGGGCACCTGCACGGGCCTTTGGTGCAAATAGCCTGAACATGCGAGGCCAGGGCGGCGGTGGCATTAATTTCGCCATCACCGGTGACCAGTACGACGACATCTACCGAGCTGCACAGGATTTCGTTGCACTGATCGAAGATAACGTGCCTCAACTGACCAATGGTCAGATTTCTTACCAACCAACCCAGCCCCAACTCAGAGTTAACATAGACCGACGCCGCGCGGAGGAGTTAGGGGTTGCGCTTAGCGACATTTCCACCACCCTGCGCGTAGCGATCAATGGTGATGACCTGACCGATCTTAATATCGATGATCAGGCAGTCCCCGTTATCCTCCAGGCAAATCGCACACAGGTTAATGACCCGACCGATTTAAGTAACCTCTACTTGCGCTCCAGTAACGGTGGGCTTGTACCATTGTCTAGCCTCGCCTCTATCGCAGAAGAAGGTGTCGCTGCGGAGCTTGAGCGACATGCCCAACGCCGGGCAATAGGCATTGATTTCGACCTGCCAGCGGATTTCCCTATCGACCGGGCGGTCAGTGAGATCCGTCGCCTGAGTCAGCAGAACTTAGCTGACAATATTGGCCTGGTCTTTCTAGGGGATGCTTTAACTTTTGAGGAAACCTCACGGGAAGTGATGCTGACCTACATACTTGCGCTGATCATTGTATTTTTGGTGTTGGCTGCCCAGTTTGAAAGCATTAACAGTGCCGTGGTGGTCATGCTGACAGTACCTTTCGGTCTTGCCGCTGCGTTGTTTGCACTCTTTATCACCGGCAACACCATCAATATCTACTCACAAATAGGCCTGGTCATGCTGATCGGTTTACTTGCTAAAAACGCTATCCTACTGGTGGAGTTTGCCGATCAACTTCGTGATCGTGGGCATCAGGTGCGCGAAGCTATTGAAGAAGCAGCGAAGATTCGCTTGCGCCCGATTATGATGACGCTAGTGTCCACCTTGCTTGGCGCATTGCCGTTAATTCTGGCATCCGGCGCAGGCGCAGAGGCTCGTAGTGCGATAGGTTGGGTGGTGTTTGGTGGGCTTGGTATTGCGGTGGTCTTCACCCTATTCCTGACCCCCGTTCTGTATCTGGGCGTCGCTCGATTTAGCAAACCCCGTGCGGATGAAAGTGAACGCCTGACAGAAGAGCTGGCGGCGGTTCGTTAAGTTCGCTACCTTCTTTCAGGCCAAAAGGTGGCTCGCTGCCAGCGCAGCCACCGAGTGCTTTATCTTATAAAGCGCAGTCGTCGCAGCGTGACTTGCCGGTGAGTAACCGCGAAATACGGTAACGATTGCGAGCAAAAAACAGATAAGCTTTATCTGCTGGCCAGCGCAAACCTGGCCAACGCAAAGGTGCCGTCATCCAGCCACGGCCAACCAACGACCACGCCTGATGGGTTACATCCAACCCATACAGCATCCCGCCACTGGCAGTTTGCGCATGTAGAATGGTGTCTGCGGCATGCCCATCAATGTTCGGATACCGCTGATCAAAACCTTCCGCGTGGATATCCTCAAATTGCATCACCCCTTTTTTGTCCAGGTGACGCAGCTTGCGCATCTCGTGCACGCAAAGCGGGCATCCACCATCATAGAAAATGGTTAGCTCAGTCATACTACTGGTTACCTCTTAATGGCTGAAACGCCTGTGTATAAGTTTATACGTAGGATAGCAGCTTGCAGTTCACCGACCGCAGACACCTGAAATTTGCGCCAGCGCAAAAAAGAAGGCGTCGACCCAGCATACACTTAGCCCTACAAAAACCTAACATTTAGGACTATAACGTGCGCAACAACCAACCTGTGACCCAGCGTGAGCATACTCTTCCCCCAGCGACGAACTTACTGTCAACCACCGACCCGCAAGGCAACATCACCTACGTTAACAGTGAATTTTGCCACGCCTGTGGCTTTACCCCTGAGGAGTTAAAGGCCCAGCCCCATAATATGATACGCCACCCAGACATGCCTGCAACGGTGTTTGCCGCCATGTGGCAGCGTTTTAAAGCCCACCGTTCGTGGATGGGCGTGGTAAAAAATCGCTGTAAAAATGGTGACCACTATTGGGTGGATGCTTTTGCTACGCCGATTACACAAGATCAGGCGCTCAAGGAGATCCAATCAGTCCGGCGCTGCGCAGACCGTAAATATGTGGCACGTGCAGAGCGTCTCTACCAACGCATTCATCAGCGCAAGCCAGTGGTGCCCTGGGCAAGCCGACTATTCACCCTACCGGCACGTTTTACCCTTTCAACGCTGCTGCCTTTGCTTGCAACCACTGTGGCATACGCCCTGAGTACCTCAGCTTTCACCCCCGTCATCGTGCTCTTTATCAGTTCCATGCTAGCAAGTGGATTTAATTTGTACGCATATCGTCCGGTAGCCGAGGTGGTTAAGAAGGCACGCGAGATCAACGATGATCCTGCTGCACGCTACGTATATACCGGTGCCCACGATGAAGCTGGCCAAATCGAATTAGCGTTCAAAACGTTGCAAGCTGAAACTGCTGGGCTCATCGGCCGGGTCAGAGATATGTCCCAGGCGATTGCGGAACAATCGACCGGCCTCCAGGCTCAGCTCGACAATGCCGCTGAGCACTCAAAGAGTCAGTTTAGCGAAACTGAGAGTATAGCTTCGGCCATTGAACAGATGAGCCAGAGCATTGCAGAAGTCAGCGAGCGTTCAGCGTCATTGCAAGATGTGTTTACCGAAAGTCAACGCCAGGCCAGCAGTGGCTATCAACATATGCAAAGCAATACCGACGCTGTACAGAATTTGCAGCACAATAATCAACAAGTGGCTGAACAAATCGACGCCCTACAAAGCTCCAGTCAAGCCATTAGTGAAGCACTTGAAACGATTAGCGGCATCGCAAAGCAAACTGACCTCTTGGCTCTGAATGCTGCTATCGAGGCGGCCAGAGCCGGTGAGTCCGGTCGTGGATTCGCCGTGGTAGCTGAGGAAGTCCGTGCACTTGCAGGTAGAACCCAAGGCTCTACTCAACAAATCTATCGCGTTATGGAACACCTGAGTGAGCTTATTTCTGGCGCCACTAAGGCAATGCAAGGTGTGCAGACACAATCCCTGGAAGTCGCCGAGATTACCACCCTTTCCGCTCAGTATTTTCAGAAAATACAGACCAATATCAGTCAGATGGCCGAGATGAGCAACGAGATCAACTACTCAGTACAAGAGCAATCCACTGTTGCTGAGAACATTTCCCAAAGTATTTATAGTATTCGTGATATGGCAGAGCAAAGTGCAGATGCGGTTGAACACAGTGCAGGTAATGTCTATGCAATGAATGATCACTGCATGAGTTTGCGCGTGTTGGCGGATGAGTTTTGGCGACAGCGACAATAATTGCTTAAATAGTACAAAATTAGTACTAGTGGGTGATAGGGAGATCGGCCTAAAAGTTCTAGTATCTAAGTCGTATATATCACCCATTAGAACCAGGACGGACCCATGCACACACTCAATGATCATACTCCAGTATGCCGCAGCAAGCTTGGCATCAGTGTTATAGCTGCAGCATTACTTGCAATCACTGCAATGCCTGCCGCCGCGCTAGGCGACACCGAGATCGGTATCGACAATCACATTGAGTTGTTTAATCAAGGAGATGACAATCAGATGTTGCTCCAACAACGCGGCGAATTGAACAACATTAACCTTCTGATCCAGGCAAATAATGTCTCCGCGAATATTTTTCAACAAGGAAGCTCAAGTCTGGTTGCAGGCGTGAATGGGGCCCCTGCTCTTACTATGAGCGGGCATCATAGTCAGCTTGATATCATTCAAAACGGTATCGGCAATCAGGTGTTTGCGATGCAAATGAGTGCCAACAGCAGTATCAGTGTGACCCAGCTGGGCCAGGGTAATACGGCGACCATTATTCAACGGTAAGGCCAACCCTTGGTGCAAGGTCGCGCTGGCTTAGCAGCC
The DNA here is from genome assembly GCA_023481025.1 of Gammaproteobacteria bacterium. Next base: position 118 of record JAMCWV010000158.1, on the reverse strand, counting down.
AAGCTGCCTTCTACTCTCTGCAAGTAAAAACCCCAGACCATCAACAATGGCTGGGGTTTTATGAATGGGAACATACTTTGTTTATAACAGCACACATCAGCACATGTGTTTCATTGTT
>JAMCWV010000007.1 GCA_023481025.1 Gammaproteobacteria bacterium | reverse complement strand
ACTTGAAAGGCAGCTTGATGCTTTGCTTTCGTTGTTCCTTGTAACGACTCCAGAATAGCAGCTTTTATTGTTTTATACCAAATGCTTACTGACTCATTTTGGTGCAAAGGAACCAGCTTGAGTGCCTCGCCATCAAGACGTTGCATATCAGGAATTGCGGTCGCGACTGTCATCGCGCCAAAATGAGATGCTTCAATCGCTTTGAGTGCAGACTTATGATGGTTAAATGGGTGATCTTCGAGTGGCGCTAGATTGACTGAACTGGCGGCCACGTGGTCACGGTATTGCATAAATGGCACTTTATCGGTAATTCGCAGTTGCGCGTCGGATGCACCAAGTTGGTGCAATTGACTCAGTAGTGCTGCGGTGGTGTCTTGATGTAAGACGCCGGTGATATGCAATTGCCAGTCCGGAAAGTCGGCAAGAACTTGAGCTATCGCTGGCAAAATTAGACTAAAATCTCGGTCGTGACTGCGGGTGCCAGGGAAATAGGTTAGCCGTCGCAGCTGCGACTTGTCGTGAACATCAGTCTGACGCCAACGCCAATGAACACTGTTATAAATCAGCTGGAGTGGCGGGGCTTGGCGTTGATGCTTGCTGAATAACGCCGAGACTTTAGCAAGTAAAGGCTCGGTTGATACGGAAATCGCACAGCCGTTGGCCTCGAAGCTCAATAAGGCACGTTGATGGCGCAAAAAGTTTTGCTCGGTTTGCTTCAGGCTGACAAGTTGATTCATGACACCGGGGCTAAATTGAGCATAATCGGTGTCGAATACAAGGTCGTCAAAATCAGCGACGCAAACACAACCTTGACGTTGTAACCCGTTGACTAGCCAATTAAAACCGAAGCGCCATCGGGGGCGGTGAAAAACCACTAAATCATAGCGCTTCTGCCGCGCGAGTTGACTGTGAAAAATACCGGGGAATTGTGTATAGTGCAGCAATTCAACCTGATGCCCAAGTTCCCGGAGTGCAAGTGCTGGATTCTCACAACGATAGATAAATGCGGGGTCCTGCAAGAATTTTTCTGGGTGGTTGGTGTGGGCAACGAATGCGATACGAAGGCTCAACCGATGCTCCTTGTTATTCTTAGCTGCACGTTGGGTCGAAATCTACGTATCATTGTAAGGGATCTTTAACGAAAGGAAAGAACAAGTTGCAACGACTCGCACGTCCGGATTGTTTTCTCACCACTTCGAAAGGCATTGCAGCGATTGCCGAGTTATCGCTTTTGCTCGGTGCGCCGGTTGAATTTTGTCGAACGCCTCGTCGTTTGCGCCAGTTGCGAGCTCAATATAATGACCTCATTGTTATCGCTTGGGGCCGCAAAGCGACCGCTGCAGCTGCAGAGCAATTTGCGCAAACTCATGATCTCAAGTTGTGGCGTTGCGAAGATGGGTTTTTACGTTCGATTGAACTTGGTCATCAGTCGCCACCGTTGAGCGTCGTTGTGGATGACCTTGGTATCTACTATGACGCGCGTCAACCGTCTCGACTCGAACAATTAATTTCCACGCCCTGGGCTGCTGCAGATGCCACAAGTAATGAAGCACGTGCCCAAGCGTTGATTAAACATTGGCGCCAAGCGCGCGTATCGAAATACAATTCAGCACGCGAATGTCTGCCGGAGTGGTTGGCTGAGTCACCTTTTGTATTAGTGGTTGATCAAACCTATGGCGATGCGTCGATCACCTATGGCTTAGCCGACGCAGACCGGTTTCAGCAAATGCTACTTGCCGCGCAAACGCAGTTTCCTGATCACCGAGTGGTCGTCAAGACCCATCCTGATGTATTGGCGGGCAGCAAACGCGCCCACTTTTCCCCGGACAGTCATCCCGAATGTCATTTCTTAGCAGACAATATTCATCCGCCAGCGTTGCTCGAGCGCGCCGATGCAGTGTTTTGCGTGACGTCGCAAATGGGTTTTGAAGCACTCTTATGGGGTAAGCCTGTTTACACTTTTGGTATGCCGTTTTATGCAGGTTGGGGGCTAACTCATGATGCACTGAGTGCGCCCGAGCGCCGGCAGGGAACGCCAACTTTGGCAAAGCTGGTGTCGGCCGCGTTGATTGAGTACCCCTGTTATGTCCATCCAGAGCAGCAACAATCGTGTCAGATTGAAGCTCTTTTGCCTTGGTTTGCCTTGCAGCGACAACAGCAAGAGCGCTTTCCTCCGCAGCTTTGGGCAGGGCGTTGGCCGCGCTGGAAACGACCGATACTCAAGCGTTTTCTGCGCGGAAGTAAATTGTACTTTGCTGCCGAAGGTGTACCGAATCAAGCACAGTTGCCGAGTGTCGGTTGGAGTGCGTCGGCAACGACCGATATCCGAGTTGAAGATGGTTTCATTCGTTCGGTTGGGCTCGGTGCCGACTTGATTACGCCGCAGTCTTGGGTGTTTGATCGTCTCGGGATGTACTACGATGCCACGCGGCCATCGGATTTAGAGCAGCTGCTATCAACTCATGAATTTAGCCACGCTGAATTGCAACGAGCAAATCAGGTTCAAGCTCAATTAGTCGCGACGCGAGTCAGTAAATACAATGTTGGGGAAGCAAGCTGGCGGAGACCGCAGACTGAGCAGCCGGTTATTTTGATTCCGGGACAAGTGGAATCGGATGCGTCAATTCAATTAGGCTCGCCGAAGTACAAAACAAATTTAGAGTTAATTCAGCAGGTTCGTCAAGCACATACGGATGCGTATTTGCTGTATAAACCTCACCCCGACGTGCAGGCCGGTTTGCGCGTACCGGGTAGTGCCGAGCAGCGAGCGCTCGACTATGTGGATGAAGTGGTCATCGATCAGGATATCGCTCACCTCTTTGAACAAGTCGATGCGGTCCACACCTTGACGTCATTGAGCGGTTTTGAGGCATTGCTACGCGGAGTTCCAGTGGTGTGTTATGGCCAGCCGTTTTATGCTGGGTGGGGGTTAACGAGAGACGTGATTCCGCCAGTGAGGCGACAGCGGATATTGACGCTTGCTGAGCTCATTGCCGGTACTTTATTGCTTTATCCGACCTATTTAAGTCGAAAAACGGGCTATTTTACGACGGTAGAGCAAGTGCTGCACGAAATAGTCGAGGCCCGTCAGACGAGGCAACAGCGCAGCACCGTGCAACGCTGGCGACAGTCGCTACAAACTCAGGTGAGACGCTTGGTGCAGCGGGTGAAACGGTTCTGAAACTGTGTTGTGTCGGGTTCAGTGGACTGATAATATCAACAGGTTACTAACGAAGTAGGAAAACAACATGCAAAGTTTGTCTCAAGTGCAATGCTCGCAGCGTCAATATCGACGGGTGAAAAGTCACGCAGTTCGCGGTTTTACGTTAGTTGAGTTACTCATTGTCATTGTCATTGTCGGTCTCTTAGCATCAATTATTGGTCCGCAAATGTTTGGCAAGGTCGATTCTTCACAAGTGCGTACCGCAGAAGCGCAAATGCGCATGTTGCAGACTTCGATTAACACCTTCCGTTTGGACGTCGGTGACTTTCCACAGAATCTCCAGGAGTTACGCCAAAGTGATCGTCGCGGTTGGGATGGACCTTATTTTCCTCAGGAGATTCCTTTAGACCCTTGGGGCAACGCGTATGTATATGAACGTCCGGGCCCAGACGGCAAGCCTTATATTTTAAAGTCTTTGGGCCGCAATGGGCAGCCAGGTGGCGAAGGGATTGACGCAGAAATTGTGTTGAACTAGTTCGAATTTATTCAATTTATAAGACGGAAGCAGGAATACGCATTCATGGTCGATGTTGAGACGTTACTGACGCAAGAATTACATGTGTCACCCGAAGAAGTGCAAAAAGCGTCGTTGTACCAACAGCGCCATGGTGGTCGCCTTGAACAAATACTCGTGCGCATGGGTGCGCTTTCTTCCGAGTTGCTGCCGCAGTATTACACGCAAGTGTTTGCAGTGCCGCTGATCAGCGCAGAGGAACTGGCAGTGGTGACCGAGCGCGATGACTTTGTCCAGATTTTACAAGAGGCGGTGCCTGAGCAACTGAGGCAAGCGTGGCAACGCGTCGGCTTATATCCAATTAATCCGCAGCAATTGCTGGCGTCGAATGATACTGCTGTGACGTTAGCGTGCCTGAACCCGACTGATGTTGCGGCCATGGATGTGCTTGCGAGCTATGACGAACGGCCAATTGAACTGCGTATCTGTACTGAAGAGCAAATGGCGCTGGTCGAGCAAGCGAGTAAATTGGACGTCAATAATGACACGGGTGTTGATTTAAGCTTGCTTGAAGAAGATCGCTTGCGTGAGCTTGCGAGTGAAGCGCCGACGGTTAATTTACTCAATAATCTGATTGCCAAAGGTTTACGTCGACGTGCCTCGGATATGCATCTTGAACCATGGAAGGGGAAAGGTCGAGTACGCTACCGTGTCGATGGGGTATTGCATGACGCCGATTTAATTCCGGCGCGAATGCTTTTACCGGTTGTCACCCGACTCAAATTGCTTGCCAATATGGATATCGCGGAAAAGCGGCGACCGCAGGATGGTAAAATTGATATTCGTGTCGATGGCCGCAACGTTGATATCCGTGTTTCAGCGATGCCGGTCGGTGAGGGCGAAAGCGTGGTTATGCGGTTTCTGCTGCAAGACTCGTTATCGTATGACGTCGGTGCGCTGGGTATTGAGCCGGATATTGAAGCGAAGTTGATGGATGATATTCAGTCAACGTCGGGTGTGGTGTTGATGACGGGCCCTACTGGCTCAGGTAAAACAACGAGCTTGTATTCGTTTTTAACCCGCCGCAATGAACCCGGTGTCAAGATTATTACCATTGAAGATCCAGTGGAATATCAGCTCGATGGTATTAATCAGGTGCAAGTACAGGCCGATATTGGCTACACGTTTGCGAAAGCGTTGCGAACGGTCGTTCGTCAAGATCCAGATATCATTATGGTCGGTGAGATCCGTGACCATGAAACGGCAAGTATTGCGTTACAATCCGCGCTCACCGGTCATTTAGTTTTTAGTACGTTGCATACCAATGATGCTGCGAGCGCCTATACGCGTTTGCTTGACTTAGGGGTGGAAGAGTTTTTATTGAGTGCTGCGGTTAAAGTTGTATTGGCACAGCGCTTAGCGCGTAAACTCTGCCCGCACTGTAAGGTGCCTGACACCGATGCGGCAAAAACCGCAGGGAAACTTAATTTACAGTGGCTCTGTGACACCTTTAATGTGTCGCCCAA
>JAMCWV010000248.1:22036-24226 GCA_023481025.1 Gammaproteobacteria bacterium | reverse complement strand
CAAGCGGTTAGGTTTCTTGGTTTAGGAAAGTTAGCACCCGCTGACGCTGGTAGTCACGCAACAAAAAGAACCAAAAGATCGGGAGCGACCCGGCAGCGAGCAGGCCGCCAGTCGTCACAGTACGCCAACTCATTCCGGCCAAAAACAAGACAAAGAAACCAGAACTAGCAACTAGAATGGCGGTGCCTAAGTCAGGCTGTTTGGCAATGAGTAACGTCGGGATCAAAATAAAAATAAGTCCTAATGCGACGTGCTGTAAACGAATTGGAATTTGCGATCGTGAGCAATACCATGCGATTAACATGGGCACTGAGAGTTTTAGTATTTCCGATGGCTGAATACGGGTGACGCCAATATTCAGCCAGCGTTGTGCGCCTTTACCAACTTCACCAACGAGTAAAACGGCAACCAATAACAGGACGCCGACTATATAGATAGGCAAGGCGTAGTGACGAAAGGTTTTCGGATTTATTTGAGCCACAATCAGCATAATAAAGAAGGAAACACCCATGCGAATGGCTTGGCGCTGAACAAGACCACTGTCTTGGCCTCCCGCGCTATAAATGACAAATAAACTGATAATCGCTAAAGCAATCAAGCCCAATAGGAGTGGGCCGTCGAGGTGGACTTTTGCAAGCCACGGATTACGTTGGCGTTCTTCAGTGGTTTGCATCATCTGGCGTTTGCCTCCGATTCGCTTCTTGCTCCGCTGCGGCTCGAGCTTGTGCACGAGCGGCTGCTCGTTCAGCAGCTTCAGCGAGGAGCTGACGATAATTTTCCGCTTGTGTCGCTAATTGAATTTGACGATTTTCTTCATCAGCAAAATAGAAGTCCATAAGTGCACGTGCTATTGGCGCAGCATTTCGTCCGCCACCGCCGACGTTTTCTATCGCCATTGCAATGACTATTTCGGGCTTGTCTGCTGGGGCATAGCCTATATAGGTCGCGTTATCGCGCAAGTGCTCAGCAACATCCTCGATGTCCGGCCGTTCATTGGTTTCATCACTCAGCGCGGCCACTTGGGCCGTACCTGTTTTACCGCCACTAGTGTACGTTGCGCCGCGGAATGCATTGCGCGCTGTACCTTGTTGGTCGGTATGCGTCATCTCCATACCGCGACGAATGGTTTGCCAAGCTTGTCGGTTATTCAGCACAATCGGCTCTTGCTCGATAATCTCTCGCACTGTGCGCTGTTCGCCGTCGCCGACTGCGTGCAATAGACTTGGCTGAATCCGTCGCCCGTCAGTGACAAGGACACTTGTTGAGGTTGCGAGTTGCAACGGTGTTACAGTCCAGAAGCTTTGACCGATGCCGACGGACAGCGTTTCACCCTGATACCAAGGCTCGTTGAAGCGAGCTCGTTTCCAACCCCGATCGGGCATTAGTGCTGGACTTTCTTCAGCAATATCAATGCCTGTGCGCTCACCAAATCCCATCCGACGCATGAACGACGAAATTTCGTCTATGCCGAGCTTATTGAAGCTGCTGAACGAGCAAGGTCGTAATAAAAGGTGTTGCAGGATTCAGCGATTGCTTTTGTGACATTGACCCAACCATGGCCATGTTGACGCCAATCTCGGAACCGACGTGACACGCCCTCAAGTTGGTACCAACCTGGATCCCAGATTCGTGTTTCCGCGGTAATAATACCTTGCTCTAAGCCCAGTAAACCTAAGTGGGGCTTAATGGTTGAAGCAGGTGGATAGCGCCCTTGTGTGGCTCGGTTTATCAACGGGTTCGCGGGGTTGTTAAGCAATTCGCGATAGTCAGCACTAGAGATACCGTTGACGAACAGGTTGGGGTCGTATCCCGGATTTGAGTACAAGGCTAAAACTGCACCCGTGTTGGCATCGAGAACAACAATGGCACCGCGTCGAGTACCGAGTTGGTATTGTGCTAGTTGCTGCATGCCAATGTCGACTTCAAGATAAATATCTTGCCCCGGCTGTGGTGGGGTAAAGTCGAGCGTACGTACGACTCGGCCGCGATTGTTTACTTCAACAGTTTGATAACCCACTTGGCCGTGCAACAGGTTCTCATAATAGCGCTCAATTCCAAGCTTACCGATGTTGCGAGTGGCGGCATAATTGGCGTAAATCTCTTGTTGCCGCAGGCGCGCAACATCCTGCTGATTTATGCGACCAACATAGCCAAGCGCATGCGTAAAAAGCTCTCGATGCGGGTAAAAAC
>JAMCWV010000248.1:6969-22026 GCA_023481025.1 Gammaproteobacteria bacterium | reverse complement strand
CAGGTTGGTACCAACTTGAGGGCGTGTCACGTCGGTTCCGAGATTGGCGTCAACATGGCCATGGTTGGGTCAATGTCACAAAAGCAATCGCTGAATCCTGCAACACCTTTTATTACGACCTTGCTCATAAGCTCGGCATAGCCAAGCGCATGCGCAAAAAGCTCTCGATGCGGGTAAAAACGCTGCAGACGACCTTCGACGTTAATACCGGGATATCGATGCTGGACCGATGCAAATCGAGCGACCTGGTCTTCACTAAGTTGCTCAGCAAAGGTGACTTGCGGAAAACGTCGCGCCTGTCTTAAGCGTTGATAAAATTCGTCAACGACTTGTTCGTCGAGTTCAAGGAGTGATTGCAGCTCTTCAAGTGTCGCACGTAAATCACGTACTTCCGTGGGTAATACTTCGAGGCTATAGACAGGAATATTATCGGCAAGCAAAACGCCATTGCGGTCATAGATCAAACCACGGTTCGGTGCGACGGGCAAGACCATGATTCGGTTGCTATTTGATCGCGTCTGAAACTCTTGGAAGTTTTTAACTTGCAGGGTGTATAGGTTGTTCAATAAAACCAAAAAGACACCGAAAACGATCACCAATGTCACCACCGCGCGGCGGCTAAATAGAGCGGCCTCGGCTTGATGGTTTCGGATAGCGACGCGTTTTTTTGGCATTATTATTCGCGATGATAAGGGTGATTATTCAATAAACTCCAAGCGCGGAAGAGTGCTTCCGCAAGAATGACCCGCACCATCGGATGCGGCAAGGTCAGCGGTGATAACGACCAGCGCTCATCACTGCGTGCTTGCACTTCCGGTGCGAGGCCTTCCGGGCCGCCGACCATAAAGGCCACGTTGCGACCATCAAGTTGCCATTGCTGCATGCGCTGAGACAATTTATGGGTATCCCATGGCTTGCCATTCACTTCCAGCGTGACAACGTGGGTAGGGCCTTTTAACGCCGCGAGCATCTTCTCACCTTCTTGCTGTGTGAGCTTGCCGATGTCGGCTTTTTTTGCCCGCTTACCCGCTGCAATTTCAATTAGTTCAAGTGGTAACTCAGGGGGCATGCGTTTAGCATACTCGTGGTAGCCAGTGCTGACCCAGTCGGGCATTTTGTTGCCAACGGCAATTAACTGCAAACGCATGCGAGCGAATTAACCCCAAAGTTTCTCGAGTTGGTAAAAGTCGCGGGTTGCGTCTTGCATGACGTGCACCACAACAGGCCCAAAATCCACCAAGACCCACTCGCCGTCGTCTTCACCTTCGACGCCCAATGCGGGTTCACCAGCATGTTTCGCTTCCGTAGCAACATGGCTCGCAATACTGCGAACGTGAGTTTTTGAATTACCTGAACAAATCACTAAAAAATCAGTGACGTCAGTTTTTTTTCGAACATCCAATACGTGGATGTCACGAGCTTTTAGATCGTCTGCTTTATCGACCACAAAATCGCGCAATTGTTCAGTTTGCAAGGTTCACTTACTCCTCATGAATTTTTAACCGCGCAAGTGTACCACGAGTTCGGTCTGTGGTGCAGCAAGGACGGCATGTAAAGCGTTGGTTAATTATTTAAAGCAGCGTCGCTATTACTGCTGAGCGCATACAAATTATGGGTGCGAATGTAGTCCCAAACCGGTTTAGGTAACATAGCTGGGCATTCAGCTAATTGCGCCAGTTGCTCGCGTAGTTCTGTTGCTGAGCTATCGACCGGGGCACATTCAGCGATATAGATTTTACCAACGCCACCTTTGAAGGTGTCGGCGCTTACTTGTCGCTGTTTGAGTAATTCAGTGATTTCTGGTCGGCAGCCTTCGAGCGTATAACCGGGACGAGGCATGACAACGAAGTTCGCGTAGTCAAACAACCGTTCCCAATGTAACCAGTCGGGCAGGTTCAGGAGGCTATCCAAACCAATAATAAAATACAGGCAGGCATTCGTACATTCGTGCTGAAAATGTTTCAAAGTTGGTAGGGTGCGTGAGGGAAGTCCTTGTCGCAGCTCCCAGTCATCCACTTGGAAACGGCTATCGAGTGATGCTGCAGCGTCTAGCATTCCAAGGCGATGCGTATCGAGTACTTGTGGTTGTGCACGATGCGGTGGTGCGCAGGTGGGTAATAAATGGACTCGATGCCAACCAAATTGATCGGCTAAACTCAGGACAGGCTTGAGGTGCCCCCAATGGACAGGATCAAAGGTTCCACCCAAAATGGCTATATGGCGAGTTGCTGTAGAATTCGTCTCGGGCATAGGTATTAAGTGCGATTGCACGATTTCCTTGCTGAAAAAATAGAAGACCTGCATGCAGGGCCAAGATAATTGGATCTTCGCCACTATCGCGCTTAATTGCAAGTTCCAAGCGCTCTAAGAGTTCTATACGAGCATGATTTCGAGCCGGACTGTCGCTGCTCAACAGTGCTAAAAACGCCGTTTGATTCTTATCCCAAATTTGCTCAGCTTCCATGGCTGCCTTGACTGGTTTGTTCTGGCGCTGAGCATAGCGAACTTTCTTCAAGCTCTGATGCAAACGAACTAACAACCAGTGGATGAGAACAATGTCGGTACCCGTTTCGAGTAAACGCTGCATGCAATGGACGAATGCAGCGTAGTCTTGGCTCAAAATGGCATCTTGTAAGGCAAATAAGTCATAGCGGCTATTATCCTCAACCATGGTTTGCACTTGCTCCGCATTAAGTTCAGAGCTCTGAGCGTTGTTTTGGTTGAGATACAATAATTGCAGTTTTTCCAAGCTTTGCTGGAGAGCGAGCAGGTTACCTTCATACAAGCTCGCAAGCAGTTGCACAGCGTCTTGGCTTAAGCGGAGTTCGAGTTGCTGCGCGCGCCCACGGATGTAATTAGGCAGTTGAGCTAGGCTTGGGGTGTAGACTGGAACAAACACGCCTTTTTGTGTGAGCGTTTTAAACCACTTACTGTCCTTTTGGGCTTTTTTGAGCTGTGGGCCAAATAGTAATAGGATTTGGTCGGGTGCTTGCTGCGCCGAAAAGTCGATTAAGGCTTTACCGCCGTCACGCCCCAGCTTTAACTCTGGTAGTTCAAGTTCAATCAGTTGCTGGCTACTAAACAAGGATAAGGTTTGACTACTTTCAACGAGAGCATGCCAGTCAAAATCTTTGTCTTGAACCAATCGTTTACGCTCATCAAATCCTTGAGATTTGGCTGCTTGACGAATGTTGTCGCAGGCTTCGGCAACGAGAAATGGATCATCGCCAAACACCAAATACACCGGCGCAAGTTGGTCTTGCAACTGTTGCTTAAGGCGTTCGGGATAGACTTGCATGATTACTCCCGAACCGTTCTGTTTAAGAGCATTAAGAGCCGTCGTGCGGCTTCGGAACGCATTTCTTGCACCAATAACTCAAGCTCTCGGGTTTTTGCTAAAGCAAAGTTCGGATCGTCTTGGTAGTCCCGAAGAATTTGAATGTTGTGTGAGTGGGCGTCACCATTAGCAAGAACAACGGTTACCGGAAGTACGTAGATAAGTTCATATTCGGCAACTTGTCCGGAAGCAAGCATTGAGAGAATGCGTCGCTCAAGGCGATCATCACCAAGAATCACGGCTGGAAAATAGTCACTGCTGTCTCTGAGTTCCACGGCACGACGTTCGAGTGCCCCCGCGACCGCGCGATACGCCTCGCTGCGTGGATCGCCTTCAAGGCGCAGGTGCTGAATCTCAGAGGCAATCTGATAGTCGTCGCGAAGTTGAAAGCCGCAGCTACTCAGTGCCGCAGCAAGGACAAGTGCTAGCAGCACATGTCCCACGTTACGGCTTTGTCGATTCACGATTTGAAACAGATTAATTTGCAACGATATTCACCAATTTGCCCGGCACGTAGATAACTTTACGGACCGTAACATCTTCTAAGAACTTCTGAATTTGTGGTTGCGCCAGCGCTTCGCGCTCGATGTCGTCCTTGCTAATGTCAGCAGGGACGGTGATCTTTGCGCGTACTTTTCCATTTACTTGCAAGACCACGAGCTTCTCATCTTCAACTAGAGCGGCTTCATCAAGCGTCGGCCATTGTGCAAAATTGATATCACTTGCGTGACCAAGTGCCTGCCACATGCGTTCACAAATATGTGGCGTAATCGGCGATAACATTAGGACAACCGCATCGAGCGCTTCTTGCATCAGAGCTTTATCATTAACGGAAGTCAAAGGTGCCTTTTGCAGGTGATTACTTAACTCCATGATCGCCGCAATTGCCGTGTTGAAGTTCTGACGACGACCCATGTCATCGCTAACTTTCGCAATCGCACGGTGGACTTCACGTCGCAATGTTTTCTGGTCAGCGGTTAAAGTTGTGACGTCAAGTTGTTGTTGGCCGGCAAACGTTTGGAAGTCATAGACCAGTTTCCAGACTCGACGCAAGAAACGGTGCGCACCTTCGACGCCTGAGTCAGACCATTCCAGTGTCAGCTCTGGAGGCGCAGCGAACATCATAAATAAACGGACGGTGTCAGCGCCGTACTTGTCAACCATGATTTGTGGGTCAATGCCGTTGTTCTTTGACTTCGACATTTTATTGACGCCACCATGAATCACAGGCTGCCCGTCTTTTACGTAGATCGCTTCGACGACCTCACCTTTTTCGTTGCGTTTAACTTCAACGTCGACAGGCGAGAACCAAGACTTACCCCCATGAGAATCTTCACGGTAGAAGCTATCTGCTAAGACCATCCCCTGACAGAGTAAGCGCTTGAACGGCTCGTCGGACTCAACTAAACCAGTGTCACGCATCAGTTTGTGGAAGAATCGCGCATACAACAGGTGCAAGATTGCATGTTCAATCCCGCCAATATATTGGTCAACAGGTAACCAGTAGTTCGCTTTTGCTGGATCAAGCATACTGTCAGCATTCGGTGAGCAATAGCGTGCGTAATACCAGCTCGACTCCATAAAGGTGTCGAATGTATCGGTTTCGTGTTCTGCAGGGAGGCCGTTGTAACTTGTTTTGCGCCATTCTGGATCTGCTTTAATTGGCGATGTGACGCCATTCATCACCACGTCCTCTGGCAGAACAACCGGAAGATCTTGCTCGGCAACCGGCACTGACTCACCATTTTCCAGATTCAACATTGGAATAGGTGCGCCCCAATAACGTTGACGGGAAACACCCCAATCGCGTAAGCGATAATTCACTTGGCGCTCACCAATCCCCATGCTGGCAAGTTTGTCAGCGATGGCGTTGAACCCATCTTCTGAGCTTAAGCCGTCAAACTCACCGGAATTCACGAGAGTGCCTTTCTCGGTCAATGCAGCAACCGTAAAGTCATGCTCACCTTCAAGCGGGCTGATCACAGGGGTAATTTGCAGACCGTACGCTTTTGGCCTGATCAAGTCACGCTGATCGTGCGCAGGCACAGCCATCACGGCACCCGTTCCGTAGTCCATTAGCACGAAGTTAGCAACCCAAATTGGCACTTGTTCGCCAGTGAGTGGGTGAGTCGCCGTATAGCCGGTCGCAATTCCGCGTTTCTCCATCGTTGCCAAGTCAGCTTCGGCAACTTTCTGTTGCTTGCAGCTCTCGACAAAGGCAGCCACGTCGGCATTCTCTGCTGCAGCTTTTTGTGCCAGCGGATGTTGAGCCGCAACCGCCATGTAAGTAACGCCGAAAAAGGTGTCTGGGCGGGTGGTATACACACTGACTTGCATGTCGAACTGGTCGACATTAAAGGTAATCTGCACGCCTTCAGAGCGACCAATCCAGTTGCGCTGCATGGCTTTGACTTGATCAGGCCAACCGTCCAGTTGGTCTAAATCTTGAAGTAACTCTTCCGCATAAGCGGTAATTTTAACAAACCATTGTGGAATTTCTTTTTGCTCAACAATGGCTCCTGATCGCCAACCGCGACCGTCAATAACTTGTTCATTGGCAAGCACGGTCTGGTCGACCGGGTCCCAGTTGACGGTTGCGTTCTTTTTGTACACGAGGCCTTTCTCGTAAAGCTTCGTAAAGAACCACTGCTCCCAACGGTAGTATTCAGGTTCACAGGTGGCAAATTCACGGTTCCAGTCATAACCAAAACCTAGCGCTTTCAGTTGCCCGCGCATATCGCTAATGTTTTGATAGGTCCACTTGGCTGGTGCTGTGTTGTTTTGAATTGCTGCGTTCTCCGCAGGCAAACCGAAGGCATCCCAACCAATAGGATGTAATACGTTTTTACCGTGTAAACGCTGATAACGCGAAACCACGTCGCTGAGCGTGTAGTTGCGCACATGACCCATGTGGAGCTTGCCGCTTGGATACGGGAACATAGAGAGGCAATAGAACTTCTCTTTGTTATCGTCCTCGTGCGCGGCAAAGACTTGCTCAGCTTCCCAGCGCTGTTGGACTTCGCTTTCCAATGCACTTGGTTGGTATTGTTCTTCAATTCTCCGGGTCATGTTTACTACCTGTATTCTCTGTATTCTGTATGGTGACGCGCCGGCTTTGCGATTAGCCGCCCAGCGAGCATAGGGTTAGCTATTAAAAATAATGCCCAACCACAAAACTAGTGCGATAACGATACCGCCGATACCAAAAAAGAAGTTTTCAATGCGGTATTTCACATTGGCATGTTCTTCGTTACTTTCTGGAGCAGGTAAAAAGCCAACAATCAAATAGGCGATACCCAGGCCGGCAGCAGCAACAAGGCCAGTAAATAGAACAGCATCAAACAAATGACTCATCATGCGTTTATCCTCAACTTGAATAGCTCTTAAGTGTATAATCTTTACCGTAAATTGACTACGCTGAATTTCGCTTTTTCCAGCGCCAACCAACACTTGCAAAAAGCAATGCGATCAACCAGACAAACCACTCGCCAAAGCGCGCAAAATACGTCACGCCTTCAACATGCAAAACTTGCGTGCTCGCCACAGCCGTTGTGAACTGAGGTAAGCGCGTCAAGGTTGCGCCAGTGTGGTCGATTACGCCGGTAATACCGTTATTGGTGGCCCGCAACATTGGGCGGCCCAACTCTCGTGCGCGCATCGCTGCAATTTGCCAATGCTGGTGAGGCCCATGGGAATCACCAAACCAAGTGTCGTTACTAATGGTAAGTAAAAAGTGAGTGTTGGCGTTTACATTTGCGCGAATCTGCCGTGAAAACGCTACTTCGTAGCAAATGTTGGCAGCGATATTGAGCCCATTGGCGTCTAGGTTAGGTTGTATATAGCTGCCACGACTAAACGAAGACATCGGCAAATTAAACAACGGTGCCAGCGGCCGCAATAGGTTTTCAAATGGCACAAACTCACCAATCGGAAGTAATTGGTGTTTCTGGTAGCGGTTATCATGACCGTATGACCAACCACCACTCGCTTGCTTACCCATGACAATCATACTGTTGTAGAACTCACCCGTGTAGCGATCTAAATCAATTATCCCGCTAATTAGTGTGGTCTTTTCTGCCAGTAACAGGTCATCAAGATTTGCTAACGGTCGCTGTGCGAGTGGCTCAATAAACGTAATAGCCGACTCTGGCCAAATGATTAAATCGTGCTCGAGGTATGGCTGAGTTAGTTCAATGTAGGTATCGTAATTCGGCCATTGCTGCTCAGCATCCCACTTGAGATCTTGTATTACATTGCCTTGGACTAAAGCGACAGAAGTGCTCTCACCTGTGTATTGCAGCGGATTTAAGCGCGGTGCGTTCCACGCCAGCAGTACAATCGCAAGGGGAAGAAACAGCCATTCGTAACGTCGGTGCAAAAGGAAATAAGTAAGGCCGAGCGCCATCAACCACAAAACAACGGCAATGCCAGTTTCGCCAAGATGCGGTGCAAAATTACCCAATGCCGAGAAGGTTTGCGTGTAGCCTAAGCCTAACCATGGGAATCCAGTGAACAACCAACTCCGGATAAATTCTGTCACGAGCCAGATGAGGGGGAACAGAAACAGGCTTAAACCACTGCCATAACGTCGAAGTTTAAACCAGAGCCAAGCGGCAAGAGTTGGAAATAACGCTAAGTAGGCGCAAAGCAAGGCCATGATCAGAACGGAGACCACGATCGGCGTCCCACCGAATTGATCAATACTGACATACACCCAGCTGATTCCAGCGGCGAACCAGCCAAAACCAAAACTAAAACCAGTGAACGCGGCCTGTTTTGGGGTTTGGCTACGGACAAGCAGCAGCAGCCAAGCGCTCAGCAGAAGTGGGGTTAGCCATGCTTGCGAAAATGGGGCGTAACTAAATGTCAGCAGGGTTCCGGCAAGGAGCGCGAACCCATAACGCCAACGCGGTTGAATTAGTTTCTTTTGCACAGATTGTAACAACACTCAAGGCACCTTTGTTATCGTTTGCCGAAGTGTCTGCCTGCGTTACTTTTCGTCTGCGGGCAAGGTCACTTGTAGTTGCTGAATACGGCGACGGTCGGCAGCTGTAACTTTAAAGTTCAAATCACCGATAAATAACGACTCACCGACCTCCGGTAAATGCCCAAAGTTATGGGCAACGAGGCCACCTATGGTGTCGTATTCGTCATCGGCAAAGTTGGTGCGAAAGTAATCATTAAAGTCCTCGATTGCGGTCAAGGCTTTAACATTGAAGCGATGAGCACTAATCCGGCGAATATCGCCGCGGCTCTCGTCTTCGTCAGTTTCATCTTCGATGTCGCCGACAATTTCTTCGAGAATGTCTTCTATTGTCACAAGGCCGGAAACGCCACCGTACTCGTCGACCACGATTGCCATGTGGTAACGCTTGGAACGAAACTCTTTGAGCAGGGCGTCAACGCGCTTGCTTTCTGGAACGATCACCGCCGGGCGCATAACTTGTTCGAGCGAAAATGGCTCGTCGACCAAATGAAAGCCATAGGCAAGCAGGTCTTTCGCGAGCAAAATACCTTCAATGTGATCTTTGTTTTCGCTAACAACAGGATAGCGTGAGTGCTGAGTTTGGATGACAATCGGCAAAAACTCCTCAACGGATTGGTTTTTGTCGATAGTGACCATTTGTGAGCGTGGAATCATGATGTCGCGAACTTTCAGTTCGGCAACATCGAGCACGCCCTCGATCATTTCTTTGGTGTCGATATCGATTAAGTCACGATGCTCAGCATCTTGAATTAAATCAACGAGTTCCTCACGTGTGCTCGGTTCACCATTAAAGGCTTGGAGAAGTTTCTGTGCCCAAGTTCGCTTTGGTGAACCGCTACTTGGGTGGGGTTTGTCATCGTTCATCGATGGTCGTTCGCTCCGTGGCAAAATAATCGAAATGGCAGAGTAGCACAGGCTAACTTAATCACGCACTATTTGTGTGTCTTGATACGGGTCAGGAATATCCAGACCTGCCAAAATAGTGCGCTCTAGCGCTTCCATGGTCTCTGCTTGTTGTTCTTCAATATGGTCATAACCTAGCAAATGCAAGGTACCATGCACAACTAAATGGGCAAAGTGATGCCAATAGACTTTGCCTTGTGCCGTGGCTTCGGCGGCTACCGTGGGCTCGGCGATGATAATGTCACCGAGGAGCGGTAAGTCAAACTCAACCCCTTCTGGTAGGTCTGCTGACCCCTTCTGGTAGGTCTGCTGCAAACGGAAACGAGAGGACATTGGTGGGCTTATCTTTTCCCCGGTAGTCTCGATTCAGTGTTTGTACTTCGTCATTATTAGTTACACGAATAGTTAGTTCTGTGTCTTGTTGTTGCACAGCCGCTAACGCAGCTTCGGCCCAAGCCGTCAGTTGTTCTGCGCTGGGTAAACGTTCACGCACTTCCCCGGTAAGGCTGTCAGGCCAGTCTTCGTGCCACTGAATATCGATAAAGTTAGCCATTGTTTTTATGGGCTCCACCATTCGCTGATTGCGCAAGCTGGTTACTGTGCTGTGCTTGGCGCTCTTTCGCATTGGCCTCGGCTTTGGCTTTGCTTTCACTGTCGAACTTTTCGTAGGCAACAACCACACGTTGAACGACGGGGTGACGAACAACGTCTTTGGCATTAAAAAAGGTAAAACTGATCCCTTCGACGTCATTGAGTACTTCAATGGCTTGCCGCAAACCAGATTTCTGGCCGCGTGGCAGGTCGATTTGCGTGATGTCACCGGTAATCACAGCTCTTGAATTAAAACCAATTCGAGTCAGGAACATTTTCATTTGTTCCGTCGTGGTGTTTTGACTTTCGTCCAAGATGATAAAGGCGTCGTTGAGTGTGCGTCCGCGCATGTAGGCAAGCGGGGCAATCTCAATGACACTGCGCTCGATAAGTTTCTCGACTTTCTCGAAACCGAGCATTTCAAACAATGCATCGTATAAAGGACGTAAGTATGGGTCGACTTTCTGGGCCAAGTCGCCGGGCAAAAAACCAAGCTTTTCCCCGGCTTCAACGGCAGGACGCGTTAACAGAATACGGCGCACTTCTTGGCGCTCAAGGGCGTCCACAGCGGCGGCAACGGCGAGATAGGTTTTACCCGTACCCGCTGGGCCTATCCCGAAGTTGATATCATTGGTAACAATTGCGCGAACATAGTCCTGCTGATTTTTATTGCGCGGTTTAATTAAACCACGTTTGGTTTTAATCAGGGTAACCGGATCATCCTCTGGTGACTCATCTTGCTCAAAAGCATGACTTTCTTGAATGGCAAGGTGGACTTGATTCGGCTCGATGTCACGCTGTTTGCCGCGCACAGGAGCCGTTTCGACATAGAGGTTGGTCAGAATGTCGCGCGTAGCTTGAATGCCTGCTGGCTGACCAATAATGCGAAAATGATTATCTTTGTAGATCACCTCGACACCTAAACGCCGCTCGATGTGGCGAATATTATCGTCGAATGGGCCGCATAGATTCGCCAGCCGTTGGGAGTCGGCTGGCTCTAAATATAGATCAAAACTGTCGATAGACGTGCTCAACTAAATTCCTCGTTTATGACGCTGGATTAAACGTTGTGACACCTAACTCATCAGTGGTTTCGGTGTTCTTCGCCAAAATTGCTTGTGGGGCGGTGTCGACACGCAGACCCATTTGCTGCTCTTCGCGAATAATATCACCGCGCAATGAATTTGGTAGCGCTTCTGTGATGATGACATCAACGAACTTACCGATCATATCTGGGCGACCGACGAAGTTTACAACCCGGTTGTTTTCTGTGCGGCCACTGAGTTCCATCGGATTCTTTTTCGACGGACCAATCACCAAGATGCGTTGTTCGGTATTTAGCATCTGCCGAGCGTGACGCTGAGCTTGTTGGTTAATGCGATTTTGCAATAACTGCAACCGTTGTTTTTTCGTCTCTTCGCTTACGTCGTCCGGGAGGTCTGCAGCGGGTGTACCTGGCCTTGCGCTGTAAATAAAGCTAAAGCTAAGATCGAAGTCGATGGCTTGAATCAAGTCCATTGTTGCTTCGAAATCTGAATCCGTTTCACCTGGAAAACCGATTATAAAGTCGGAGCTCATGGCTAAGTTCGGACGAACTTTCTTTAATTTTCGAATTTGTGACTTATATTCGATTGCGGTGTGACCCCGTTTCATGAGCGCTAGCACGCGGTCGGAGCCACTTTGTACAGGTAAGTGCAAGTGATTCACTAGCTCAGGAATAGTTTCGTACGCCGCAATAATGTCGTCGGTAAACTCAACCGGGTGCGACGTGGTGTAGCGAATTCGGTCGATCCCGTCGATTGCTGCAACTAAATGAAGTAATTCTGCAAAGGTACAAATGCTACCATCAAAGTTCTCACCCCGATAAGCGTTGACGTTTTGGCCAAGCAGATTGACTTCACGCACACCTTGATCGGCTAATTGCGCAATTTCGTACAAGACATCATCAGCTGGACGGCTGACTTCTTCACCACGGGTGTAAGGTACCACGCAGAATGTGCAGTACTTGCTGCAACCTTCCATAATCGAAACGAAGGCAGTTGGGCCTTCAGCTTTCGGGTCAGGTAAGCGGTCAAATTTTTCGATTTCTGGGAAAGACACATCGATGACGGACTCTTTTCCTTCGCCAAGCTCTTTAATCATAGCCGGTAAACGGTGCAGAGTTTGCGGTCCAAAAACCAAATCAACAAACGGTGCGCGCTGACGAATCGCTGCGCCTTCTTGCGATGCGACACAGCCACCCACACCGATAATTAAATCGGGTTTGTCTTGCTTCAGTAGTTTCCAGCGACCTAATTGATGAAATACCTTCTCTTGGGCTTTTTCCCGAATAGAACAGGTATTTAAGAGAATTAAATCTGCTTCTTCTGCTTCTGCTGCTGGCTCGTAGCCCATGTGGGCGTGGAGTAAGTCTGCCATTTTTGCCGAGTCGTACTCGTTCATCTGGCAGCCCCAGGTTTTGATATAGACCTTTTTGCTCATAACCTTCGTCTTCATTTACCGCGTGTGCTAAGGGGAGCATATTCTACATGGTTCACAGCCAAGTGGCTACTATCTACGCTTGGGTGACTGCTCCCCGCCCGACTGGGCGAGGGTTTACGGCGTGATTGCTAAGGATTGGTTGTTCCGGTTGGTGGAATCTTAATGGCAGGGCTCCGTCCGGCGCGAATTGCAATATAGCCGGCACCGATAATAATCGCTGAGCCAATCAGCATATGAATGGTAAAGGCTTCGCCCCAAATGAGATAACCAATGAGCGCAGCGAAAAGTACCGAGCTGTACGTAAATACACCGATTTGTGACGGTGAGGCAAGTGCGAATGCGCGCGTCATAGCAAGCTGCCCGGCAACCGCAAATATCCCCATGATCATCACACCAAGCCACAGTTCAGCAGTTAACGACTGCCAGTTAACAAGGACAGGAATAGCGGTTAACAGGGTTGCGAAAAATGAGAAGTAGAAGACAATTTTACTGGGGGACTCGTGTATGGATAGACGTCTCACTACTGTTTTCGCCCATGCCGCAAGGCCAGCAGCGATCAGTGCTAAAAACATGATGACAGGGAAAGGTCCGCTAAATGGATTGAGGAAAATAATAACGCCTAAAAAGCCGAATGCAATGGCGAACCAAAGCTTTGGTGACACCCGTTCTTTAAACCAAAACCAGCTAATCACCGGAATAATAAAGGGCGCCATGAGTAAAACCAAGGTTGCTTTCGCTAGTGCGACTTGGGTAATCACGTAGAAGAATAGATACATACCACCAATGCCGGTCACGCAGCGTAAAAGGTGTAATTTCAACTGACTGGTTTTAAAGGCAGTCGCGCGGCGCTTGTAAAGCCAGGGTAAGAGCACCAGTAAGGCAAAGAAATTCCGAAAGAAAACCAGATGGGTCGACGGAATATCAGTACCAAGATATTTCACCATGGCACTGGTGCCTGCGAAACAGAGTTCAGCAAGAAGTAATAACAGGGATGCAAGAATGACAGGATTCAGTGCAGACTCCAGATGACAACAGTTCACAATGCGCTAATTATGGCATAATGGCGGCAGACAAAACATTAGGCAGTGAGTTTCGATATGAAAAATAACCCAACTCAAGAAGCACCCTGGATCGTCGTTGGTGGCGGCATGGTTGGCGCGGCAATGGCATTAAGCTTAGCGGACAGTGGCCGTCGGGTGATCGTCCTTGAACCGCAGTTGGAAAACATGTTAGCGCTCGCTACCGCTGCTGAATATGCCGCAACGCCCTATGACTTGCGCATCTCTGCGGTGACTGCAGACAATGTCGCATTATTGGAAGATCTTGAAGTTTGGTCGCAAGTCGCCGCACTCAGAGCTCAGCCATTTTGCCAACTCGGTGTCCGTGAAGGGGCAGGGGAATGGCTTGAATTTGGTGCTGACACGGATTCGAAATCACGGGATAAGAACTCTCAACCATTGGGCTTTATGGTCGAAAACCGACTATTGCAAGCTTGTTTGCTACACCGATTACAGAAAACTCCGGGTGTCGAGTTGCGAGCTGCAAGCTTTGCAGGGTTAGACAGTCAGTCGGGGCAACCCGTGGTTCTTATTAAAGTAGGCGATGAAGCCATCGAGCGTGTGCCATATTCGTGGTTAATTGTGGCTGACGGTGCGCAATCGAAAGCTCGTGATGCGCTGGGGATGGGGACAATTGGTAATCGCTATCATGAACGTTGTTTGTTAAGTATTGTGCAGTTGCAGCAACCGGCGGGAGAGCGGACCTGGCAAACATTTGCCGGCCGTGAGGTTCATGCGCTGCTGCCACTTTGCGATAACCAAGCGTGTTTGATTGTGTATGCGGACAGCCCAGTTATTCAAAGCTGGGAGCGTTCACAGACAGAGGTTGCCACCGTATTAGCAGAGCGATTCCACGAGCAGCTCGGTGAATTTGAGCTATTGCGTCATGCGAGCTTTCCGTTGCAACACCAGCAGGCTATTCGGACTTTTTCAAGCAGTCAGCGTGCGCTGTTAATTGGTGATGCGGCGCATGCAATTCACCCGTTAGCAGGCCAAGGGGTGAACTTAGGCTTGCGGGACGTGGCCGCCTTACATGAGTTATTGCAGCAATTTACCGACGAAGATGGAGCCTTGAGCAGCAAGTTAGCACGCGCTTTACAGCGCCGTCAGTTGGCCAATGTGGCGATGGGGCAGGGGCTTGATGCGGTATCCCGAATTTTTCGCAGTACTAATCCGTTGCTACAAATGACCCGTCGGTTGGGTTTTCTTGGGATTCAGGTTGCACCAGGACTGCGCCAATTATTGGGTAAATTTGCCGGTCAGCGTTAAGTTTTAGCGCTGGCCAAGGCATATGACATGAAAATAAATCGAGGCGTGATCACGGAAGTGCGTCACGAAGGAATCAACTAGGGAGTTTTTTGAAGAAAAAGGAACACTGAGAGTACCGAAGCGTGAGTTGGTGCGGAGGGTGGGACTCGAACCCACACATCCTTTCGGACACTAGCACCTGAAGCTAGCGCGTCTACCAATTCCGCCACCACCGCAACTCGATGCTTCGGACTTAATGGCTGGGGTACCAGGATTCGAACCTGGGAATGGCGGGATCAAAACCCGCTGCCTTACCGCTTGGCTATACCCCAGCAGAAGTTCTTACTTGCTGAAGTGCCATAGTGTCATGGTACGCGCTCGGACAGAAAGTGGCTGGGGTACCAGGATTCGAACCTGGGAATGGCGGGATCAAAACCCGCTGCCTTACCGCT
>JAMCWV010000248.1:2696-6899 GCA_023481025.1 Gammaproteobacteria bacterium | reverse complement strand
ATTATGAGTGATGTGCTCTAACCAACTGAGCTACGTAGCCGTTTTACTGATGTACTTTCTGTGCGTCTCAGCGGCGCGTATTATGCGAATCCACCGCCGTGCAGTCAACACCTTTTCGGAAAAAAATGTGCATTTCACTGTCAACTGGTCAAAAAAACACTGAAATGGCTAAAAGAGCAGCAAAATATTCAATTTACTGCTCAATTTTGTCGAGCAAGTTTACGCAAACCTCAATTCGTTCGAACTCAGCGCAAAATAATTACCACGGTAAAACTTCACCGTTACTGTGCCAGAAAGTTCCGCTATTTGCCATGCTCAGTTCGTCGATACGTTGGCGTAGGCGTTGAGCAGACTCTGCAGCGGAAATGTCACCGGTGTTGTTTACCATGTCGGTTTGGACATAACCCGGGTGCAGCAGAGCGACAGCGATACCTTGATCTTGCAAATCACGAGCAAGCGAAACACCCGCGGCATTCAGAGCTGCTTTCGACATGCGATAGCCATAGTAACCGCCACTGCCGTTATCGGTTAAAGACCCCATGCGGCTGGTGATCATCGCAACTTTAGCGTTGCTATTTAAGTGCGGCAGCAAACCTAGGGTGATCATCAGAGGTGCTAACGCATTCACTTTAAACTGTTGTTGGATATCTTCTGCTGGCGCATCGTCCAAGGTTTCACGCGTTAAGATGCCCGCATTGTTAATCAATAGGTCGATTTTTTCATCACCTAGAGCTTGGCTAATTTGTTGTGCCGCATCTGGGGCCGTAACATCAATATTACTGATGATTTCGACCTGGCTGCGCTCGAGCTCTGCACTTGGCTTGCGACAAGTTGCGAAAACTTTGGCTCCGGCCTCAGCGTATTGTTTTGCGAGCTGTAAACCAATCCCACGGTTAGCTCCCGTGATTAATACGTTCAACTGACTCATTTGGATAATCCTCCTTCGGTTAGTTTTAACGGGTCGAGCAAGCGTTTTAGTTCTGACTCACTTAAATCCGTCATTGCGACCGCGACTTCGAGAATAGGTCGATTTTCTTGATAAGCTGTTTTGGCGATTGCCGCCGCTTGATTGTATCCAATCACTGGATTGAGTGCGGTGACTAGAATTGGGTTACGTGCAAGTGCAGCATTCAGTTGCTCGTGGTTTACAGTAAAATCAGCAATACATTGCTCAGCAAGTGTGTTGGCGCTCTTCCACATGAGTTCGATGCTTTGCAAAAGGTTATAGGCAATCACAGGGAGCATCACATTGAGTTGGAAATTACCACTTTGACCAGCGACGTTGATGGTTGTTTGATTACCAAATACTTGTGCACAGGCCATGGCAACTGCTTCCGGAATCACCGGATTGACTTTCCCAGGCATAATACTCGAGCCAGGCTGCAGTGGCGCCAAACTAATCTCACCTAAGCCAGCGAGTGGACCAGAATTCATCCAGCGTAAGTCATTGGCGATTTTCATCATCACGGTCGCCACAGAGCTCATGATACCAGCGGTGGCAACGGCAACATCCTGACCGGCAATGCCAGCAAATTTATTGGTAGCGCTAGTGAAGGGGAGCTCAGTAAAGTTCTCCATCGACTGACAAAATAGGGCAGCGAAATCAGGGTGTGCGTTAATGCCTGTGCCAATTGCTGTGCCACCTTGTGGCAAACTATATAACTGCGGCAATATCGCTTCTAAGCGCTGTTGGGCTTGCTCAAGTTGCGCATCCCAAGCCATTAATTCTTGCTCAAGCGTTAATGGCATAGCATCCATTAAATGGGTGCGACCGGTCTTTACGGTCGCTTGATGCGCTTGAGCTTGCTGTTGAATGGTCTTACGCAAGCGAGCCATTGCCGGCAATAGTTTGCGTTGGATTCGACGAGCTGCACTCACTTGAATCGCAGTTGGAATGACATCGTTGCTGCTTTGGCCTAAATTGACGTCATCATTCGGGTGTACTTCCACACCAGAATTTCGTTTAGCAAGATTGGCCAACACTTCATTCACGTTCATGTTTGTGCTGGTACCCGAGCCCGTCTGAAACACATCAACTGGAAATTGGTTTTGCCAACGGCCTTCAAAAACTTCAAGCGCCGCCTGCATGATGGCGTCGGCTTTCTTTTGACTGAGTAAACCGAGCTCACTGTTTGCTTCGGCAGCACAATATTTAATTAATGCAACAGCGCGAATAAATGCAAACGGTAGAGTAAGCCCACTGATTTTAAAGTTATTGATTGCGCGCTGGGTTTGCGCACTCCACTGCGCATCAAAAGGGACTTCAACGTTACCCATACTGTCGGTTTCAGTTCGAAATTTCTCAGCCATGTCACCTTTACTCCGTTGAATAATGCGATTCATAAACCATTGTTATGAAAATAGGAAAAAGAATTATTTGCAGTCTACAGGCATTTGCATTTAGCTTATCACATAATGTTTTAAGAAACGTGTGAGCGTTTTGTTGACCTCGGAGTGCAATTATTTGAAGAAATTAACCGCTGCTGCGTTTGTGCTCGCTCTGTTTCTCGTTTCTGAACCTGTATCTGCTTTAACTGCACTTGCGAACCCGCCTGAGAACCAAAAGTATAGCTCACAGTTGCAACTGCTTGATGCGAACAATGACCCCTTAGTCGGTGCAGTCTTGTTTGATACTTCGCCGAGTGCCGAGAATACAGTCCAGGTCGAGCATATTATGGACCAAGTGCAACGGCAATTCGTACCAGCGGTATTGATGATCCAAGCCGGTGACACGGTAAAGTTCCCCAACAGTGACTCTATCCGTCATCATGTCTTTTCCTTTTCAACGGCACGATCTTTTGACTTGGAACTTTACGGCAATAGTACCGCACCAACCATCGACTTTCCGAATGCTGGCTACATCGTTGTTGGCTGTAATATTCACGATGACATGATTGGTCATATTATTGTCAGTAGTTCCGGCCGATTTTACGAAAGTGATCACGAGGGGAGTATTGATTTGTCGATGCTCGAGGGATTTGCGGGCTGGTATCTCTGGCACCCTTGGATGGCCGCGGCCGGTTTAGCGCCAATAGCACTTACTGAGGTTGGTTTAACAGAGCCTTTTCGCATCGCAATTGAAGCACCTCCCGCTCGCGAAGAATCGGAATTAGAGTCGCGTTTTCGCAGGAGATTGCAGCGTGGTCATTAATTTTCGGACCCGTTTACTCCTTCTTATCGCAAGCTGCATTGCTGCCGCTCTTTTTGTTGTAGTTGTGGCCATTGTGTTTGCGACGAACCAAAGCATTACTGTTCACACGGATCGTGAGTTAGCGGTAAGTGAACGAGTCCTGACGCAAGTCATCGATTATCGTGACGAACAATTACGGCAAGCTGCCTATGTATTGGCAGATGACTTTGGATTTCGCCAAGCGTTAGTCAGTGAAGATGAAGAAACAATTATTTCCGCCCTCACGAATCACGCCCAGCGCTTAAATGCTGATCTGGTTATGTTGCTTGATCCGCAACAACGTACCGTCTTAGCTAGTCATGAAATGAGCACTGACGAACGATCCCGTTTAAATCGCTATATGACCCTCGAAAGCTCTCTACAACATGCGCAGGGCGGTGTGATGATTCTTGCTGAGGGGGAATTGTTTCAGGTGGTTTGGGTGCCGATACGAGCGCCACATTTACTCGGTTGGCTCACGCTAGGTTTCGCTGTTGATCGCGCACTTGCAGAGCAACTGCAACAATTGACGAATTCGTATGTTCATTTTGTGATTGGTCGTAATACCGCACAGCCCAAGGTTATTTCTTCCGCGCGAACTGAGATTCAGAATGAGCTGCAACAGGCACTCATGACAAACGAACTCGACTTTTTTTTTCAAGCCGAGTCAAAAGTAGGTCGCTGGTTAACATTAAGTGGTGGGAGTAGTGATGCTGCCGAATATCCCATCGATATTTTGCTGACCGCAAGTCAAACTGCCGCAGCGGAACCCTTTACCGTCTTGCGAACGCAACTGTTGGCGATTGTCATCTTAACACTTTTAATCACAGTTGCAGTGACACTCATTGCGAGTCGACGCTTTGTTCAGCCGCTACGAAATCTTGCAAAGGTATCAGACGCTATTGCTCGTGGTAAGTATGAGCAGAAAATCCCTCACCAAGGTCGCGATGAAATTGGCCTGTTAGCGCTTGCACTCGATAGCATGCAAAATGCGATTGCAGATCGCGAACAAAAAATCTGGTTTCAGTCACAGC
>JAMCWV010000248.1:809-2686 GCA_023481025.1 Gammaproteobacteria bacterium | reverse complement strand
AATCTCGATAACTTTCGCCGCTTGAATGAGATGTTTGGACGCAGTGTTTGCGATGCCATTTTGGTGGCTTTTTCTGCGCGTTTGCAGCAGTTAGCGGGAGATGACTTTAAACTTTTCCGATTACAAGGTGATGAGTTTGTTTTGACTTATCACGGTTCGATTGCGCATGCCACCGTCGAGTTAAAGCCGATCATTGAGCGGGCATCAGATCCCGTTATTGTTGCTGAAGTAAGTTACGGATTGACGCTGAGCGCTGGAGCCGCGGAGGCACCACGGCATGCAAATGCAAAAGATGAATTGGTTCGTTTAGCACAGTTTGCGAGAAATAAGGCGAAGCAATTGAAGTGCAGTTTCGCAGAGTATCAAGAGGGCGAAGATAAACCTTATCTAAGAACTTTAGAGATCTCAGCAGCCATTCCGCAAGCAATTGAAGCGCAACGGTTCTCACTCGTTTATCAACCGCAGATAGACAGTCAACGTGGTCACACGTTGAGTGTTGAAGTTTTAATTCGTTGGCACGATCCGGTGCTTGGTTTCGTGAGTCCTGCCGAATTTATCCCTTTAGCAGAGCAATCAGGTCACATTTTTGCAATTACACGTTGGGTATTGCATAGCAGTATTCAGCAACTTGCAGACTGGCAAATGGAACATCCAGGATTGCAACTCTCGGTCAACCTATCGGCTCGCGACTTGATGGAACCACAACTACTTGATGAGGTTTTTGGTGCGCTTGCCGCGGCAAATGTTCAGGCCGATCTACTTACCGTTGAAGTGACTGAAAGTGCCGTGATCAGCGAGCCGGAGAAAGCCTTAGCATTCAGCAACTTAATAAATTAAGATCCGCAGGAGTGAAAATTGCCATTGATGATTATGGCACTGGGTATTCATCGTTAGCTCAATTGCGCGATATGCCGGCAACAGAATTGAAAGTTGATCGCAGTTTTATCATGAACTTGAGCCAACATGAGGGCGATCAGACAATTGTGCAGTCGACCATTCAAATGGCGCATCAGCTCGGCTTAAAGGTCGTCGCCGAAGGTATTGAAGACGAGGCAACTGCAAATCTGCTGCGCCAATACGATTGTGATGTATTTCAGGGCTATTGGTTTAGCCGTCCTATCCCGCCAGCCGAATTAACGGAATGGCTTAAGCAGTGACACGGTTTAAATAGGAACTCTATGAAGATAAAACAGATAGTAATCACCGGCGCTTTATTGGCTTTACTTCCGTGGAGCGTTGAAGCCGCCGAAGGTCGCTTATTGGCGACGGGTGGCGCGACGACGACGGAAGGAGCTGCGGGCGGTGGATTAGTCCCCTGGGCGGTCATTAGTGGCTACACGGAAGATGATGAAATAGGTGGCACGATAGCGCTGACTCGAGCACAAGTTGATGATTATCGGTTAGATGTGACAGCAGCAAGCTTTTCGTATAAAAACCGTTTCGAAATATCGGTAGCCGCCCAGCAATTTACGCTTGAAAATCTCGGCGCTGAATTACGCCAGCAAGTTTTTGGTGTGAAATATCGCGTTGCCGGCGATTTAATTTATACCGCAATGCCCCAAGTCAGCGTTGGAGCTCTCTATAAAAGAAATACACGCTATGACATTCCAGAACTAGTTGGTTCGCAGCGAGAGAATGACTGGGAGGCTTACATCGCAGCGAGCAAGGTCTGGCTTGCAGGGCCTTTTGACAGGTCTTGGCTTGCGAACGTGACGGTACGTGCAACTCGAGCGAATCAATTCGGGCTGTTAGGCTTCGGTGGCGACTTGAATGATAATTACGATGTTCGTTTTGAAGCGGCGGCAGGTGTGTTTTTAAATCGTTCGTTGGCCGTTGGACTTGAGTACCGACAAAAGCCCGAATTGATTCGCTCGAGT
>JAMCWV010000248.1:0-799 GCA_023481025.1 Gammaproteobacteria bacterium | reverse complement strand
AGGTTAAAGCAGCTTTTATTGCCTGGTTTCCGTCCAAGCGCGTTGCACTTGTCGGTGCATTTCTCGATTTAGGGTCGATTGCTGGAGCCGAAAATCAAACGGGTTATTACTTGAACTTGCAAGCATCGTTTTAAGGGTAGGGTATGAATAAATTACAAAAAAGCTTCTTTAACCTAGTCGGTTTAGCCTGCATGAGCGTGCTCTCAGTTGCTGCTGTTCCAGGCCCGTTAGCGCATGCTAGCGACTCCTTATATGACGCATTAGGAGGCACGACGGGTATTGAAAAATTAGTCGAAGAACTGTTGTTCAACGTTGCTGAAGATCGACGCATTCGTCATCATTTTATGGATATTGACGTTGTTCGTTTGCACGAAAAACTCAGTGAGCAAATTTGTGAGTTGGCCGGTGGGCCGTGTACATACACCGGCGATGATATGGTTAAATCGCATACTGGTATGGACGTGACACGCAGTGACTTTAATGCACTGGTGGAGGGGCTGCAGTTAGCTATGGATGACTTGAATATTTCGATATCTGCTCAAAATCGGTTGCTTGCGCTGTTGGCGCCGATGCATGACGAGATCGTTGGGCGATGAACATTTAGCGGGTATTAAAAAAGCTGCCAATTCAAATTGAAGGGCAGCTTTTTTTGGACTTACTTTTACGTCGAGTATTTAAACGTTAAAGCGGAAGTGAATCACGTCGCCATCTTTCACAATGTACTCTTTGCCTTCTAAGCGCCACTTACCAGCGTCTTTGGCACCTTGTTCGCCATTGTGGTTAATAAAGTCGTCGTAAC
>JAMCWV010000239.1:4548-5363 GCA_023481025.1 Gammaproteobacteria bacterium | reverse complement strand
ATCCGTTCGGAAAATACCTTCCTTACGGCTTATGTGACCTTTGGTTCTGCACCAGGTTATGCCGAAGTGGAAGCGGTGGAAGCGGCTGGAGAGCACCTACGCCAGGCGCAGCAGCGGGGCGAATTGCGCCTGCCCTCAGGGGTAAGCTATAGCTTTGCGGGTAGCTATCAGCAGCAGCAAAGCGCAATGCAAACCCTGCAGTTGGTGATTCCGTTGTCGCTGGTTTTGATTTTCATTCTGCTGTACCTGCAGTTTAAGGAAGTCAGTACCGCGTTGATGGTGTTCAGTGGTATCGCAGTCGCCTGGGGCGGTGGTTTTATCATGCTCTACCTATATGGTCAGTCATGGTTCGCAAACTTTAGCATTCCGCTGATTACCCAGGGCGTTACCGTGCGGGAGATCTTCCAGTTTGAGGTGACCAATTTAAGTGTCGCTGTATGGGTTGGTTTCCTCGCCTTGTTTGGCATCGCGGTGGACGATGGTGTGGTGATGGCAACCTATTTGAAGCAGCGCTTTAGTGAGGGCGCTACTGACACTATAGAAAGCGTACGTAACCGCACTGTCGAGGCAGGGTTGCAGCGAGTGCGACCATGCCTGATGACCAGTGCTACGACTATCCTTGCGCTCTTCCCGGTGCTTACAGCGACCGGTCGAGGGGCTGATCTGATGATTCCAATGGCGATACCTACCGTGGGTGGTTTGACCTTCGTGGTGTTGTCGATGTTTGTAGTGCCAGTGCTGTATAGCTGGCGCGAAGAAATGAAAATTAAATTTAATCGTAGAGGAGTTTGAACATGTTGAAAATTAACCAGGTT
>JAMCWV010000239.1:0-4538 GCA_023481025.1 Gammaproteobacteria bacterium | reverse complement strand
GGGTTAACGCAGCATCGGTCAGCGCCGAGCGGGTGGTTGGCAAGCCATACCTGGAAATTAACCTGTTACGTGACCAAATCGCCCGTTATGGGTTGAGTGTCGAGTCCGTGCAAAACACCATTGCTGGCGCGAAGAAATGAAAATTAAATTTAATCGTAGAGGAGTTTGAACATGTTGAAAATTAACCAGGTTGTTAGCGCAGTGGCGTTCACATTCTTAGTCAGTGGCCCTGCGCTGGCGCATCAGGCGCATGGAAATCATCAACATGGTCATGCGCAAGAACAGGCTGAGATTGAGTTTGTGCGCGCTGAGGTGGTGGAAGTCGATTTAGAGCACAGTGAACTGGTGCTGCGCCATGAGGCCATTGAGCACCTTAATATGGCTGCAATGACCATGGCATTCAGTGTGGCTGATGGCATCGATATCACGCATCTGAGTGAAGGCGATGAGATTATGGTGAAGGTAGAACGCCAGGAACAGGACTTCGTCATTATCGAAATGGACGTCGATCAACATAATTATTGATATTTTTTTAAACTATTTTAACTGTGATTTATAAATTGTTATGCAATAAAAGAATATATAAATTCATGTACAACTAATCGGTCGACCGAAATACGACCAGTTGAGGCCCAGCAACAGTAGTACGAAAGCACCATGTAAGTTGACTATACAAGTGCTGGGTCTTAAAGGGGTTTTGAAACTTTTATAGTTGTATATAAAGCGTGAATAAAGGACTTTAGAGGGAAAAGGTGGAGATTTTCGAAGTTGCATATACATCTTTATAACTGTTATCAATAGGGTGTTCAGACAACTAAATGTGCAATAAGCGGAGAACACCACGATGAATAAAATTTCAAAAATCTCCTTAGCGGTAAGTCTCGGCTTGTTACCTGCCCAGCAGCTATTAGCTCAGGAAGACACACAGCCAGCAGCGCAGCAAAACTACGAGCGCATTGCAGTAACAGGTTCGCGGGTATTACGGACGGAAGCGGAAAGTGCAGCGCCGGTGCAGGTTTTTACTGCCGAAGATATTGAGGCCACTGGCCTGACGTCAATGGAGTTAGTGTTGCAGCGTATGTCAGCGTCAGCTGGTTACGGTGGCAACCAAACCAGCGCCTACTGGAACGGCGGCGGTTGGGGTACGACACAGGTTAACTTACGTGGGCTTGGTGCCAACCGGACACTGGTTCTATTGAACGGTCGCCGGGTTGTTAACGGCGGCACAGGCGCGAACAGTTCAGTGGATTTAAATACGATTCCATTGACCATGGTTGATCGCATTGAAGTACTCAAAGACGGTGCGTCGGCCATTTATGGGGCTGATGCAGTGGCGGGTGTTGTTAACGTGATTACCCGTAAAAGTTACGAAGGCTTCATGGCTGAAGCCAGAGTGGCGGGTAGTGAACATGGCGACGGTGGTGAGCAGCAGGTCAACATGATGTTCGGTAGCAGTTCTGATCGCGGCCGCATCGTCACCACAGCCAGTTACCGTAGCACCGAAGAAGTGAATATGGCCGACCGTGCACCTTGTCCGTTAGCTGAAACCGTTCCGGGCGAACTTAACTGTGTGGGCAGTGCTTCCACCCCAGGGGGGCGGGCTGTTATCACCAGCGGGCCAAATCAGGGCAGTATGATTAACTTCAATCAGCCCGGTGCCGAGAGTGCAGATGGTTATCAGGCCTATGATCCCGCACTTCACAATACCAACTCGTTCCCTTTACTAAACGCCGTCAACCCGGTGACGACCTTAAGCTTCTCAAGCTTTGGTGATTACCGACTGGGTCAGGAAACCTACGCCTTTACGGAGTTGCTGTACAATAACCGCCGCTCAAATCAAATTGGCGCGCCGGGTACGTTACGTGACATCAATTATGCAGCGGATCATCCGAGTAACCCGGTTGGTGAGGATATACGGATTGTTCAGCGACGCTTGGACGAAGGTGGTCAGCGTGCGTTTGAACAGGACATCAGTACTTTCCGCGTTGTCACTGGCCTCAATGGTCTGTGGAACAATAACTGGGCTTGGGAAGTGGCTTATAACTTTGGCCGCACCAGTGGCTCAGACGCCTCCACCAACATTGTTAACCTTGAACGTATGCAGCGTACCATCGATCCAGATATCTGTGGCAGCAATGGTGTGCCGTGCGCTGATTTACTCGGCTACGGTAATGTCAGTCAGGACGCTCTGGATTACATGCTATTTCGCACCAGTAATGAAGGCGGTAACGAACAGCGCTCAGTCACTGCAAACATTGCCGGTGACCTGTTTGAAACCTCTCGCGGTATGATTCCAATCGCCTTTGGTGTGGAAAGTCGCACGGAACGTGGCTGGAGCGAACCTGATTCGTCAATAGTTGCGGGCGTCATGAATACTAACCGTCGTGAGCCGTTGCGGGGCCAGTATCAGGTCAACGAGGCTTACGTTGAGACGTCAATCCCCCTATTAGAAGCGCATCGTTTCGCTGATTATGTCGCGGTAGATTTTGCGTACCGTTATTCTGACTATGACACTTTTGATGTTTCCAGTTGTGCGCGTTCGCTTGCCAATGTCGTATCTAAATCTGCCACCTGCTCACCAAGCCGGGCAATTCTTTCATCCAACTTAGCAATAAACTCCTGTAGTTGCTGACGATGGTCGTACACCAGACTCACTCGAATAGCATCGCGTTCACCCAATGTAAATAGCTCAACATCCGCCGCCTGATTCCACATCTCTGCAGCTCTTACGGCAGCAGTGTTGACTTCACTGCGAGTAAAACCAAATCGCGGGTCTATCTCATCCACATACCATTGCAAAGGCGCGCGGCAAAGCGTTTCTGCGGGCCGCTGTTGAGACAGAAGGGAGGTATCTGAGTTAGCAACCACTGCGCCAGAAAACAGCAAAGCGCCCAGTAGCATGACATAAACCTGTTTAAACATACCTCGGTTATTGTCAGCCATGGGCGCTCCTTAAGCGGTATTTGTGTAGCGTTACATATTTAGCTAACGCGGGCTACGGCATCATTTAGTTACCAAAATCGTCATAGCGAACCCGCGTTGAGTCTACGTTAAGCGCTTTAAGCATGGCTAAAGTAGCAGCAAGCATCCGCGGCGGACCACAAATATAGAAGTCGTATTCGCTCACGTTCTGCTGCTCCAGCCAAGCTTGCGCAATTTCGTGGACAAAGCCTTCAGCATCACCCCACTGGCACGCTTGCCGTGGCTCTGACAACACGGGTGTAAAGCGTAGCTTATTGGCATTGTCCAGTTCAACGAACTCATCAGTATAGAGCAACTCTCCACGATTGCGCGCCCCATAGAAGAACTGCATCGGCCGTGGCTGATGACTTTTGAGTTCTTCCTGAATCAACGCTCGTAACGGTGCCATACCAGCGCCGCCACCGATAAAGCAAAGCTTACGTTCGGCACCTTCCAGCCGCTGGAAGTCGCCAAACGGGCCTTCGGCAATCAAGGTTTCACCCGGCTTTAAGTTGCATAGGTACGAAGATCCTACACCTGGAGCTGGCGCACCTGCGGTCTGTGGCTGATAACGCACAGTAAAGACCAATTCATCGCCACCTGCTGCCGTCGCCATAGAATAGCTACGTCGCACTGCATCATGCTTAAAGTTGGTTGCCGCAATCGCGTGCCACTCAGTGACAAAGCGCTCTGGAATATCGGACGGACGACTTTGCCCTGCACCGGCTGGGATCAAGAACTGCATATACTGACCCGCCGCGTAACTCACTTCACCTTCGGTAACTACAAAGCGCAGCTCTCTCAGCATAGGCGTGATAAACCGCGATTCTTTCAGTTGCAGCGAATATTTGCGCGCCTCAGTTTCCGGTACCTCAACCTTGTGCAGCGTTTCAATGCTGTGCTGACACGCAAGGCGATAACCTTCTTTTAACTGTGATTCCGACAACTCAGCACGATCACTTACGGTAATAGGCGTGTCCGGCGCTGCTTTAACCGCACAGAACCCACAGGTTCCACCGCCGCCACAACCACTTTCTACCGCAATGTCATTATGTTGTAAGACCTGCAGCACGGTTTTGTGCGCCTTGTCGGTAAACTTAAACTGCTGCTCGCCAACATTCGCCGTTAATGCCGCTCTGCGCAATGTGAAGCGCATTTCACCGCTATTCAGCAGCTTGACCAGCAGGATAAAACCAGACAGTGCGAACCAAAGGGTCATCACAGCAAAGGCAATCGCTACCAGGTTATTAAAGTTCCGGCCACCGGTGTAGTCGATAAAATGAAGTCGGAACATCCAGTCAGCAACCACCCAGGGAGTATTTCTATGGTCAATAACGGTGCCCGACGTTCTATCAACGTATACCCGGGTATTCAAATCATCATCAAAATCGATCCGAAAACCTTGCCCTCTCCAGTCATGTAACTCACGAGTGCGCTCTATCGGCGTCACCCGGGTCAATGTACCGGGGCCAGAATAACTTGCCTGCGCAATGTGCTGCGCAAAATCTTGGCTTGTCTGCCACTGACTGCCGTCACGCCCATCCAGATAACGAACCTGGCATCGCTGGTTAGGCATT
>JAMCWV010000133.1 GCA_023481025.1 Gammaproteobacteria bacterium | reverse complement strand
CGCCGTATACTTCTGCACAGACCTTGGTCAGAGCCGCAGTCAGAGTGGTCTTGCCATGGTCAACGTGACCAATCGTGCCCACGTTCAGGTGCGGTTTACTGCGTTCAAATTTTTCTTTAGCCACGGTTGATAACCTCTTAAATAATTAGCGTAGGTTCAAGTTAGCCTTGCTTCTTGATGATTGCTTCGGCGATGTTCATAGGGGCCTCGGCATATTTGGAAAACTCCATGGAGTAGCTGGCACGTCCCTGGGACATGGAGCGTACATCCGTGGCGTAGCCAAACATTTCACCAAGCGGAACCTCTGCGCGGATCACCTTACCGGAAACGGAATCTTCCATACCTTGTACCAGACCGCGACGACGGTTCAGGTCGCCCATGACGTCACCCATGTAATCTTCCGGAGTAACGACTTCGACCTTCATGACCGGCTCAAGCAAAACAGCACCACCCTTCGAGGCCAACTGCTTGGTAGCCATGGAAGCTGCGATTTTAAACGCCATTTCATTTGAGTCAACGTCATGATAGGAACCGTCATAAACGGTTGCCTTCAGACCGAGCAGCGGATAGCCGGCGAGAACACCGTTCTGCATCTGCTCCTCGATACCTTTCTGAATCGCCGGGATGTACTCGCGCGGAACCACACCACCAACGATTTCATTCACAAAATCCAGACCCTCTGCTTCATCACCGGAGGGCTCGAAACGGATCCAGACATGACCATATTGACCACGACCACCAGACTGACGAACAAACTTGCCTTCAATCTCACAGGTGTTGCGGATCATTTCACGGTAGGCCACCTGGGGCTTACCGATATTGGCTTCCACATTGAATTCGCGCTTCATGCGATCAACGAGGATATCCAGATGCAGCTCACCCATACCGGAAATAATGGTCTGACCAGACTCCTCATCCGTACGCACACGGAAGGAGGGGTCTTCTTGCGCCAGCTTGCCCAGGGCAATACCCATTTTCTCCTGATCCGCCTTGGTCTTTGGCTCAACGGCCACAGAAATTACCGGATCCGGAAACTCCATGCGCTCAAGAATGATCGGCTTGTTCAGGTCGCACAGGGTATCCCCGGTGGTCACGTCTTTCATGCCAATCAAGGCCGCGATGTCGCCAGCACGGACTTCTTTGATCTCTTCTCGCGCATTGGCGTGCATCTGCACCATTCGGCCGACACGCTCCTTCTTGCCCTTGACCGAGTTGAGCACCGAGTCACCGGATTTCAACACACCGGAATATACCCGGGCAAAGGTCAGAGTACCGACAAATGGATCGGTAGCAATCTTGAATGCCAGCGCGGAGAAAGGCTGTTCGTCGTCAGCAGAACGGGTATCGGTTTTCTCCGCGTCATCCGGGTGTACGCCACGAATGGCTTCCACCTGATCAGGCGCCGGTAGAAAATCAATCACTGCATCCAGCACCAGTGGAACACCCTTGTTCTTGAACGAGGTACCACACACCGCCGGAACGATTTCACTGGCCAGGGTGCGCTGACGCAGACCGGCCTTGATCTCAGCCAGGGTCAGCTCACCCCCTTCGAGATACTTGTTCATCAGCTCTTCATTGGCTTCGGCAGCAGCCTCAACCAACTTTTCGCGGTATTCGTTGGCCTGCTCGACCAACTCGGCAGGGATCTCTTCTTCACGGAAGGTCGTCCCCATATCCTCGTCATTCCAGTAGATTGCCTTCATGCGCAGCAAATCAACCTGGCCGACAAAGTTTTCCTCTGAACCGATAGCCAGCTGGACCGGTACCGGCGTATGACCCAAGCGCTTCTTGATCTGTTCGACCACACGCAGGAAGTCAGCACCCTGGCGATCCATCTTGTTCACGTAGACTATACGCGGAACACCGTACTTGTTGGCCTGACGCCATACCGTCTCGGACTGCGGCTCAACACCGGAAGTACCGCAGAACACCACAACCGCACCATCGAGCACGCGCAACGAACGTTCAACTTCAATGGTGAAGTCAACGTGACCGGGCGTGTCGATGATATTGACACGATGACGCTGGTATTGCTTCTCAGAGCCTTCCCAGAACGCCGTTGTGGCGGCCGAGGTAATGGTGATACCACGTTCCTGCTCTTGCTCCATCCAGTCCATGGTGGCAGCGCCATCATGGACTTCGCCCAACTTGTGGTTGACGCCGGTATAGAACAGGATCCGTTCCGTGGTCGTGGTTTTACCTGCATCCACATGCGCACAGATCCCGATGTTACGGTACAGATTGATCGGTGTTGTACGAGCCACGATAGTCACCTGAGTCGTTTAGAAGCGATAGTGAGAGAAGGCCTTGTTGGCCTCAGCCATGCGATGCACGTCTTCACGCTTCTTGACTGCAGCACCCTTGCCTTCAGCCGCATCCAGCAGCTCACCAGCCAGGCGCAGAGCCATGGATTTTTCGCCACGCTTACGGGCAGCATCAACCAGCCAGCGCATCGCCAGAGCGTTGCGACGGGAGGGACGCACTTCAACCGGAACCTGATAGGTGGCACCACCTACGCGGCGAGATTTAACTTCAACCAGCGGGGCAATGGCATCCAGAGCTTTCTCGAACACTTCAACCGGATCTTCGGTCTTGGTGCGCTCTTGTACCTTGTCCAGCGCACCGTAAACGATACGCTCAGCTACGGCTTTCTTGCCGCTTTCCATTACGTGGTTCATGAATTTGGCGAGGATCTGACTGCCGAACTTGGGTTCTGGCAGGATCTCACGCTTTGCCGCTACACGACGTCTTGGCATTGATAAGCCCTCAAACGGTCTTCAGGTTAGCCCAGGACGGCAACATTAATGTTACGCCTGACCTTACTCTTATCGACTCAGGTTAAATGAATTCAATTTACTTAGGGCGCTTGGCGCCATACTTGGAACGACCCTGCTTACGGTCTTTGACACCTGAGGTGTCCAGCGAACCGCGTACAGTGTGATAGCGCACACCGGGAAGGTCTTTTACACGACCGCCACGGATCAGCACAACACTGTGCTCTTGCAGGTTGTGGCCTTCACCACCGATGTACGAAGACACTTCGTAACCGTTAGTCAGGCGGACACGACATACCTTACGCAGAGCCGAGTTCGGCTTTTTCGGCGTGGTGGTATACACGCGAGTGCATACGCCACGGCGCTGCGGGCAGTTCTGCAGTGCCGGCACGTCGCTCTTTTCAGCGACGCGCTTGCGCGGCTTGCGAACAAGCTGGTTAATTGTTGCCATCTAGCAAAACTCCAAATTAATGTCTTGAAGACAAAATAAAAAATGGCAGGACATAGCGCCCCGCCAATTTTAGGGGTACGGAATTCTATAGAGCCCGACCCCGTCCGTCAAGTTACCGGATGCCGCAGCATCCGGCAGACTTTCAGTTATTGCTCGAGTTGAGCGCGTCCGACAGTGCCTGTTCAACATCACTGGCACTGACAGTAACCGGTGCTTCAGCCAGGCGCTTACGCTTGCGCTCGGCGTGATAGGCAAGACCGGTACCGGCCGGAATCAGTCGACCCACAACCACGTTTTCCTTCAGGCCGCGCAGGTGATCGCTCTTGCCGGTCACCGCCGCCTCGGTCAGTACGCGCGTGGTTTCCTGGAACGAAGCCGCAGAAATAAACGACTCGGTCGACAGCGACGCCTTGGTAATACCCAGCAGCACACGGTCGTACTTGGCCGGGAACTTGTCCTGTGAAGACAGGCGCTCATTCTCTTCCAGTACCTGGGTCAACTCGACCTGATCACCTTTGATGAAGCTGGAATCACCGGACTCGGTGATCTCGACCTTGCGCAACATCTGGCGAATCGTCACCTCGATGTGCTTGTCGTTGATCTTCACACCCTGCAAGCGGTATACGTCCTGAATCTCGTTGACAATATACTTGGCCAGGGCGCTGACACCCAGCAGACGCAGGATATCGTGTGGGTTGCTCGGACCATCAGAGATAACTTCACCCTTGGTCACCTGCTCACCCTCAAACACGTTCAGCTGACGCCACTTCGGAATCAGCTCTTCGTAGGGATCGCTACCATCGGTCGGCGTAATCACCAGACGACGCTTGCCTTTGGTTTCCTTGCCAAAGGAAATCGTGCCGCTGATTTCCGCCAGAATGGAGGCTTCTTTCGGGCGACGCGCCTCGAACAGATCCGCAACCCGTGGCAGACCACCGGTGATGTCACGGGTCTTCGAGGTTTCCTGCGGAATACGGGCAACAACGTCACCGATATTCACCTTGGCACCATCGGTCAGGTTGACCAGTGCGTTGGCGGGCAGGAAATACTGCGCCGGCACATCGGTACCCGGCATCATCAGTTCCTTGCCATTCTCATCGACCAGCTTGACCGCCGGACGAATATCCTTACCGGCCGCCGGCCGATCTTTCGGATCGATGACCTCGATATTGGTCAGACCGGTCAGCTCATCAGCGGTACGCTTGATGGTAATACCATCATCCATACCGAAGAAGGCTACGGTACCGGCAATCTCGGTAACAATCGGGTGGGTGTGCGGATCCCATTTGGCAACCACGCTGCCAGCATCCACAACATCGCCTTCCTTGACTGAAATGACAGCACCATAGGGCAGCTTGTAACGCTCGCGCTCACGGCCAAACTCGTCAGCCAGAGCCAGCTCACCGGAACGCGATACGGCAACCAGTGCACCATCGGTACGCTCAACGTGCTTCAGGTTATGCAGACGGATGGTACCGCCATTCTTCACCTGAACACTGTCAGCGGCCGAGGTCCGGCTGGCCGCACCACCAATGTGGAAGGTACGCATGGTCAGCTGGGTACCCGGCTCACCGATTGACTGGGCAGCGATAACGCCAACGGCCTCACCGATATTGATCTGGTGACCACGGGCCAGGTCGCGACCATAACAGGTCGAACAGACGCCATAGCGGGTGTCACAGGTAATCGGCGAACGGACGATCACTTCGTCGACGCTGTTGCGCTCGAGGAACTCGACCCACTGCTCGTCAATCAGAGTGCCGGCAGGAACGATAACCTCATCATTACCCGGCTTGATCACATCACGGGCAACGACCCGACCAAGTACACGCTCACCCAGCGGCTCAACAATATCGCCACCTTCAATGTGCGGTGACATCAGCAGGCCATTTTCAGTACCGCAATCCGGTTCGGTAATGACCAGGTCCTGGGCCACGTCAACCAGGCGACGGGTCAGATAACCGGAGTTAGCTGTTTTCAGTGCCGTATCGGCCAGACCCTTACGCGCACCGTGAGTAGAGATGAAGTACTGGAGTACGTTCAGGCCTTCACGGAAGTTGGCAGTAATCGGCGTCTCGATGATCGAGCCATCCGGCTTGGCCATCAGGCCGCGCATACCGGCCAACTGACGAATCTGGGCA
>JAMCWV010000213.1 GCA_023481025.1 Gammaproteobacteria bacterium | reverse complement strand
TCAGTTGACGGCATGCGTCAAGACGATGACTTCGGTTTAAATGCGAATGGCTATCCATCTGCACGTGGCCCAATCCCAATCGAAGCGCTTGACCAAGTACTCACCGTTGAAGCGCAATTGGATTAAGTCGTTGTCAAGTTCGTTCGCATGACGGAAGACGTCTGGGCCAAAAGTAACGCGCGCATTAGGTGCAGTCGTCACGTTGACTTGACCATAACCGAATCCTTCCAATGGAACTTGGCGGTTTTCATGCTTTTTGATACCTACTTTGATATCGGTGGTGAATGCACTCGTCCAGTTTGAATACAGGTTAACGGTCGCCATGTTCAACGTATCGGTAATACCATAGCCATTCGAGCTTAAAAACAATCGGTCACGAAATTGACGCGTTTCGCGAACTTGGAAACTTTCGGTGTGCTGATAAGTTAAAGAAGCGCGATGGTCGTTATTAATGTTCCAGTCGAGTTTTAATAAGAATTTCTCATCCGACTCATCTGGATAGGTATTCCAGTTTCCTGGCGTCACACCGTAGGTGTTTGCAGCAATACTACGGATACGTTCCAGATCCGCTTCAGAAACGTTGGCGATGTTGGCAACGCCTGCAGCGCCCTGCGGTCCCCAACCTGAACTTACAAAGTCCGAGTCCCATTTCTCGTAGGCAGCGAAGAAGAATAAGCGGTCACGAATAATCGGGCCACCCACACCAAACCCTAGGGTTTGCTCGCGATACGGGTCAAGATCAAACTTGTCGCGGCCTTCAGGGTTGACGCGGCCAGCCATTGAGTCACTGGCGTACTCGGCGAACACTGAACCGGTAAACTCGTTTGTACCTGAACGTGTGACTGCGCTAATACCACCACCGGTAAAACCACCTACTTTGGCTTGATAAGGCGCAACAGAAATTGATACTTGGTCAAGCGCTTCGATTGGGATTGGGCCACGTGCAGATGGATAGCCATTCGCATTTAAACCGAAGTCATCGTCTTGACGCATGCCGTCAACTGATAAACTATTGAAGCGGTTGTTTGAACCAGCAATACTGGTTGAGAAAGCATCGTCCGTTCCCACTACAACCAACGGGTTGACTCGAATGACGTCTTTAAGGTCACGGTTGAACATAGGCATCGCATCGATGTCAGAAGCACTAAACGTCGAGCCTGGGCCAGTACGCGTATAATCAAGCGTGGTTGCAGAACCAGTGACGGCGATACGCTCATACCGCTCTTCACGAGCAGTTTCGATCACTGCATTCAAACGGAAAACATCACCGAGTGACAGGAAGATATTTTCGTAAGTCTCGGTACCTTGGCTGGAAGTTACTGTGATGGTGTATGGTCCACCAACCCGCAAACCAGAAGCGATAAACTGGCCACTTGCATTCGTTGTTGCAGTACTGCGAGTGCCTGAAGGTACGTGTAAGATGTCAACCGTTGCATTCGCAATGTTGGCCCCTTCACTAGATACCACGCTACCACGTACGCCTGATGAAGTATCAGCGAGAGCGGTTTGTGGAACACCCATAGCGATGGAGACGGCTAGTGCAAGTGCGCTGAGTTTTAGCGTCTTGTTCATAGTCTTACCTTAGTAGTGTGAGAGTGTGTAGAGTAAATTGGACGCGCTATGTTACCAATGAACCGTGACAGTTTAATGACAACACTAAATTTAAGCGCGCATATTCTAAGACAAATATGTGACAGTTTCATTGATTTTTTGCACAAATTTGCCCCTTTTTTGTTATCTTTTTGTGATTTTGTTAATTACTTACCTGAGTATAGATTATACAACTGAGATGACAAATTCTTTACAGCGAATATTTTAAAGCGGCGGCATACTGCGACTATTCGTCACTCAGGTAGTCCTTAATCTCAACAATAAACGCATCCGCAAATCGGCCGAGTTTGATCTGACCAATGCCAGAAATTCTCAGCATTTCATCACGCGATGTGGGAAGTAATAAGGCCATTTCTTGCAAGGTTTTATCGCTAAAAACAGCATAAGGAGGGATTTCTTCTTGCTCGGCAATACTTTTGCGCAAGCGCTTCAACCGGCGGAATAAGGCTTTATCGTGCTGCCCACGCTCAATCACGCTGTCCATTTGCACCGTTGCGCCGAGTCTCGGTACTGCCAATGTTAACGCGATTTCACCCCGCAGCACCGGGCGCGCCTCTTCAGTGATCATCAGCGCACTATGGCGACGAATGTCTTGAACCAACAACCCGCGGTGAACTAGTTGACGAATGATCGACACCCAGTACTCCGCCGAATGGTCTTGGCCAATGCCATAGGTCGAAAGCTGGTCGTGGCCAAATTGTTTTACTTTCTGGGTTTGCGCGCCACGC
This sequence comes from Gammaproteobacteria bacterium, assembly GCA_023481025.1. The sequence continues at coordinate 3,067 of JAMCWV010000213.1, read as the reverse complement.
AGTACTTCAACGACATGATGAACACCAAATTGTTGGCCGGTGCGGTAGACACAGCTCAAGGCTTTTTGCGCGTCGATTGTGCCGTCGTATTGCCGTGGCGGTTGAATACACACATCACAGTTACCGCAATTTTTCTCGCGATACTCATTGAAGTAGTTCAGTAACACAACCCGCCGACAGGTTTGCGCTTCGGCGAAGGCGGTCATGGACGAGAACTTCTGCTTTTCCACCCGCAACTGCGGCGTGTCGTCCTGTTCGTCCAGCAGTTTCCAAATCCATGCCGCGTCACTTGGGTCAAACAGCATCATAGCTTCAGCCGGCGCGCCATCGCGACCGGCACGTCCGGTTTCTTGATAGTACGCCTCGACACTGCGGGGCACATCGTAATGAATCACAAAGCGGACATTGGGTTTATTGATGCCCATGCCGAAGGCTACTGTCGCGACAACCACGTCGATATCGTCGCGAATAAAGCCACGCAAGGTCTGCGCCCGGGTTTCATGGGGCAGGCCGGCGTGATATGCGGCTGCACGCACACCATCGCGCATGAGAGCTTCTGCGAGCTCTTCAGTGCGCTTGCGACTACCACAGTAGATAATGCCCGAGGCACCACGTTGGCGTTTCACATACTGTAAAACTTGTACCCGCGGTTTATATTTTTCCTGTACGAGATAGCGAATATTGGGCCGATCAAAAGAGCCTTGAACTAAAGCCGGTTCGCGCAGCTGCAGGCGTTCAATAATGTCAAAGCGAGTAACCGCATCAGCGGTCGCCGTAAGTGCAAGAAAAGGAACATTCGGCAGCCATTCACGAATCTGCCCCAATTGACCATACTCAGGACGAAAGTCATGTCCCCATTGAGAAATGCAATGCGCTTCGTCAATAGCGACCAGCGCAACCTTCATCGACTGCAGACGTTGCACGAATCCTTGTTGAAGGATGCGCTCTGGAGATAAGTACAGGACTTTAATTTCACCGCGATTCAACTTACCGATCGTGTCGATAAATTCAGGAGAACTTAGTCCACTGTGTATGGCCGCAGCGGATAAGCCGACCTCGCGCAATGCAGCCACTTGATCATCCATGAGTGACAGTAACGGCGAAATAACGATGGTGACGCCATCGAGCAACAATGCCGGCAACTGGTAACAAAGCGACTTCCCAGCGCCGGTGGGCAGCAATGCCATTGTGTCTTGGCCCTGTAAAACATTGCCGATAATCTGTTCTTGACCAAAGCGAAATTCACGATAACCAAACACACGAGCTAAAAGCTGCTGCGCATCGTCGATACTTGCGGTGTCGACGCGAAATGCATCGTGGCTGGCGGCGATTGGCTGATTGCTTGTGGTTGGACTCACGATTTTCCTTTCCGACGTTGACTGTCTTGGCGATGCTCTCTATTGTATGTGTCCCAGCCACAGATAACCATGCAGTTATGACCAGATCAGCGATAATCGAGCAAATTTCGACCTTTATGAACGAGCGCATCCCATTTCAAAAGGATCTCGGCATCGAAGTCACGCAGTTTAATAGCCAACAATCGGAAGTTCGTTTTCGCTGGAAAGAAAGTTTGATTGGTAATGCACCGATGCAGATTCTGCACGGCGGCGTAACGGCAACAGCGTTAGACACCGCCGGCGGCGTGGTGATTATGGCTAGTGTAATCGAAAAGCTCAGTGACGACACCTCGTTAGAAAAAGTGGTCGAGCGAATTTCCCGCTGCGGTACCATTGATTTACGCGTCGATTACGTGCGTCCCGGTCGCGGGAACGAGTTTATTGCCACTGCAACCATAATTCGCTCGGGCAACAAGGTGGCTGTGGCCCGGATGGAAATGCATAACGAAGACGGCATGCTCATCGCTTTTGGTACTGGCACCTATATTGTCGGTTAATTCTTTTCTTGTGAGGTACGCGTGACAACTGCTGATCAACAAGCCCGTCAAGGCGTTTTATTCGCCCTTGGCGCCTATGGCATTTGGGGCTTTGCGCCAATTTATTTCAAGGCAGTTGCGTTTGTACCGGCGATGGAAATTCTCACCCATCGAATTCTTTGGGCGTTTTTCTTTCTCTTGGCTTTACTGGTGGCCAGCGGCAAGATCCGCCAAATTGCTCTCGCATTCCAGTCACCCAAACAATTACTACTGCTGGCGTTCGCTGCGCTGCTCATCGGTCTGAACTGGCTGCTCTTTATTTGGGCAGTTGCAAATGATCATATTCTCGACGCCAGTTTAGGGTATTACATCAACCCCTTGCTCAACGTGGCGATTGGTATGTTGTTCTTTTCTGAACGTTTACGCCGCCTGCAGTTATGGGCGATTGCTTTGGCCGTAGCCGGAGTTGCCGTGCAAATTATCACCTTCGGCTCAGTGCCGTGGATAGCGCTGGTATTAGCAAGTTCCTTTGCCACCTATGGTGCCATACGCAAGAAACTACCGTTTGATTCCCTGACTGGACTATTTTTAGAAGTGATTTTACTGCTGCCATTCATGCTGATTTATTTTATTGGCTTTGCCGACAGCAGCGCCAGTAACTTGCTGGAGAACTCGTGGAAGCTGAATAGCTTACTGATTTTTGCTGGTATTATTACCACAGTACCACTGTTATTTTTCACTGGCGCAGCAAAACGTATTCGCTATTCCACGCTCGGCTTATTTCAGTATATTGCGCCGAGCTTAATGTTTATTTTGGCCGTATTTTTATACAACGAACCGTTGTCAGCCGACAAACTGATTACGTTCGTGATGATCTGGACCGCGTTAGCCTTATACAGTTTTGACGCCATGCGCACGCACCGCCAAGTCAGACAAGCGGCACGGGCTATCCAAAAGAATTAATGGCTAAGCGGTGTCAGTTTCGCGTACGACACCATCAGCCATTTGCTACCAACATCATCGAAGTTAATTTGAATACGGCTCTGTGCTCCCGTACCTTCGTAATTGAGCACGGTTCCTTCACCAAAGGTCTGATGTAGCACTCGCTGGCCAAGTTGATAACCGGTTTGCACAAAGGACTCGTGCGACGCACCGGTATGAAAACGAGAACGCGTCGCTTGTGGTTGTTGTACC